>NZ_JAEPRP010000201.1:4300-12292 GCF_016652895.1 Ensifer sp. SSB1 | reverse complement strand
TCACCGAAGCGCCGACGCCTCTGAAGCCGAGCTACGAACTCTGGATCAAGCGCCGCGAGGCCTGGCTGAGGCCGGTGGATGGGGCCGAGCAATTTGAAGAGGATCGGCAACCGAGAGCCGCCGGAAGGCGCTTCTAGAGAGGTTCGCTTCCTGATTTCCGCGCTTCTTTACATGAGCATCGATTCATGAATGGAATCGTGCTTTAGATCAAAGCGTTACTGCTTTGATCTCACCGGCGCTCGAGACGGCCGCGCGGGTGGCGGGCCGCTGGGGGAGTAAATGTCGGCACGGCCTTTGTTGAGGATGTCGGACGCTGCCAATGGAATTTTGGCAGCGGCTGGGCTCGTGGTTGTTGCGGCGCTGACCGCAACGAGCTTTGGCGCTGCCGCGCGTCTTGCCCTCGAGGGTTTCCTCGTCGGGATCTGGGGCTTCTATGTCCTGCAACTCACCGATACGCTGATGGCGCTCGGGGCAAGGGACGGCCGCGCCTCTGTGCCCGAAGCGACGATCGATCTGATCGCGGTCATCGTTCCGCTTGTCGGCTTCCTTTTTGCCAGCACCCGGGATCAGAGCCTCTATTGCGGCGTCTGGCTGCTGAAGCCGCTCCGCCACTCCACTTTCTTCCGGCTTCTCGGTCGGGTGGTGTCACGGGCCGCACCCAATCTCATTGGCGTCACCTCGCTCTTCGGCATCGTCCTCTTCGGTGCATCGCTTGTCGCCTATCTCATCGAGCGCGATATCCAGCCGGAGAAGTTCGGTAGCATTCCCCAGGCCATGTGGTGGGCGGTGGTGACGCTTTCCACCACCGGCTATGGCGACGAGATCCCGCAGACGCTTGGCGGGCGGGTGCTCGCCGGCCTGGTGATGATGAGCGGCATCGGCATCTTCGCTCTCTGGGCCGGCATTCTTGCCACCGGCTTTTTCGAAGAGGTGCGCCGCCAGGACTTTGTGCGCAACTGGCAGCTGGTTGCGGCGGTGCCGCTGTTCGAGAAGCTCGGTTCGGCCGCCTTCGTCGAGATCGTGCGGGCGTTGCGCCCGCGGGTGGTGCCGGCCGGCGCCATCATCTGCCGCAAGGGCGAGGCGGGCGACCAGATGTTCTTCATCGTCGAGGGGCGCGTCAGCATCGCCACCCCTTCGCCGACGCCGATCGAACTCGGCCCCGGGAGCTTCTTCGGCGAGATGGCGCTGATAACGGGCGAGCCGCGCTCGGCAACCGTCAGCGCCGCCACCGAGGTCTCGCTGCTTTCGCTCTATTCGGAGGATTTCCAGATGCTGTCGAGCAGCAATCCGGAGATCGCCGACGTCATTCGCAAGACGGCCGACGAACGGCGTGGCGTGGCGCCGAGGCATTGATGGCTTGCGGTGGTCGAAAGCGGCCGGAACGTGCCATGCCGGCACGCGACCTCGTCATTTCGCCGGGCGCTCATTAACACCAGAGAAAGCCTTTCTCCTCTAGCATGGCGGCTGCAAGTTACAGTGACTTTGCGGGCATGACGAACGCTTGGGCGCTGTAGGGGGACACTCTTTTACATAGGCGTTCAATGTCGTTTTTTGGCGTTTCCGGAATGTATTATTCCGGCGAATCCCTTGCCGAGCACCGTATCGTGCTTGCCGAGGACTCCAACCTCTTCTCAGCGATGGTTTCGAAGCGGCTGAAAGAGCTGTTCGACATCGATGTCATCGTCTGCCGCGACTATGACGACCTGCAGTTCGCCGTCGAGAACGCGACTTTTCCGGCGTCGCTCGCCATCTCCAACATCAACCTCCCGGGGGCGGAGAACGGCGAGGCGCTCAACTATCTGATCGAGATGAGCGTGCCGACCGTCGTCTTCACCGGCTCCTTCCAGGAGTCGACGCGCGAGAAGATCCTCGCCAAGGAGATCGTCGACTACGTCATCAAGGACAGCGTCTTTGCGGTCGACATGCTGGCGGAATCCGTCTGCCGCTTCCTCACCAACCACAAGCACCACGTGCTGATCGTCGATGATAGCCCGACGGCGCGCGCGCTTCTGACGACGCAGCTCAAGCGCTACAATTTCCGCACCAGCTCGGCGGAAAACGGTGCGATGGCGCTCGAACTCCTCAAGACCAATCCCGATATCGGCCTGGTCATCACCGACTACAACATGCCCGATATCGACGGCTTCGAACTGACACGGCGTATCCGTGGTTCCTACGGACCGCATCAGCTGCGCATCATCGGCGTTTCGTCCTCCACCAACCGGCTTTTGTCGGCGCGCTTCCTCAAGGCCGGCGGCAACGACTTCGTCGTTCGTCCCTTCGTCAACGAGGAATTTTACTGCCGCGTGAACCAGAACCTGGACACGCTGACGAAGATCCGCACACTCAGTGAAAAAGTTAGGGTTCCCGCGTAGGCAATTCGCCAAGGCTCGATAAAAACCCCTAAAATTTATTGGGCACGTGCATCAAAAATGCCGCTCACAGGTTGCCGTATTAACGAAATTGCAATCCGATCGGTCTTCAATCCGCCCCAGCAGGAGCGGGGAGCCCGGTCACACCAGACCACGCCGGCCAAATGGCCGGTGCGGTTCGTGGCGGGGTTTGTTGATACATTTGGAGCCAGCGTCACCCCTTGAGGGAAGCACGCCTGCGGCTCGAGAGGGGTTGCAGGGACGTGAGATTGCGCCGCACGCCAGGCCGGGTGAACTCTGTGCAAAAGCACAGCGACAAGCGGATGCTCCTTGTCGAAGACTCCCGGATGTTCGCGACGGCGCTGAAATACGGGCTCGAGTCCGTGCATGGCATCCGCGTCACCCATTGCAGCTCGCTCGCGGCACTCAAGGAAGCGCTGGAGCAGGCGCCGGAAAGTTTCTCGCTGGCGGTGCTCGATCTCAACCTGCCGGACGCGCCCAATTGTGAGGCGCTCGAATTCGTGCTCGACAATCAGGTGCCGGCCGTCGTCTTCACCGCAGCCTTCAATGACCATACGCGCGAAGAGATCCTCGGGCGCGGCGTGCTTGATTGCGTCATCAAGCATCAGCCGGAATCGATCAACCTCCTGATCGGCGCCGTCGACCGGGCGCTCACCAATGGCAAGACGACGGTGCTGCTCGCCGATTCCGATGCCGCCTCGCGCAGCGAGCTTGCCGACATCCTAAGGCGGCAGCGGATCTCCGTCTGCGAGGTCGCGTCTGCTGCCGACGCGCTGCAGGTGCTCGACAGCGGCGAGGCGGTCGATCTCGTCGTCACCGACCTCGACCTCGCCGATATGTCCGGTGCAGCACTCCTGGCCGAAGTGGAGCGGCGGCAGGGTGATGGTGCGCTGCCGGTGATTGGGCTTTCCGACAGCGGCGACCGAAGGGCCGGCGCCCGTTTCCTGGAGGCGGGCGGCACCGATTTCATCCAGAAGCCTTTCCTCGAAGCCGAGTTCAACGGCCGCATCGCCCAGACAGCCGGCGTCCAGAAGCGACTGCAGACGCTGCAGCGCCAGGCGGCAAGCGACTATCTCACCGATCTCTATAACCGCCGGCACTTCTTCCTTGCCGGTCCGCGCCTGGTGGAGCAGTGCCTCAGACGCGGCGAGCCGACGGCGATCGCCGTTCTCGACATCGATCATTTCAAGCGGCTCAACGACACCTACGGTCACGAGATTGGCGATATCGTGCTGAAGCACGTGGCCAAGCGGCTCTCGGTGCTGGTGGGCGAGGATCACCTGCTTGCCCGCCTCGGCGGCGAGGAATTCGGCGTTCTCTTCAACGGCTGCGACGTGCGCCGCGCCTTTGCCTTCTGTGATGCGCTGCGGCTGGAACTCGCGAAATCGCGGATCGTGGCCGACGACGAGGAACTGACGATCACCGTCTCGATCGGCCTTGCCACCATCGAAACGTCGGAAGCCTTCGAAAACTACCTGCATGCCGCCGACCAGTTTCTCTATATGGCCAAACATGCCGGCCGGAACCGGGTGATCTCGGAGCTGGCGCTTCTCGACGCGCTGGCGTCATAGGCGCCTCCGGCCGGGCCACAGCCCGGCCTCCAGAAATATACATTCACGACCTGTCGGCTTGGAACGAAGTCGAACGTCCTTCGGTTAGCCGCATGTGATCCAGCGCTTCGAGGAGGACACGACGCATGACCAATGTTGTTTCAAATCTCTGGTTCGCCAAGGAGGCCCGCGAGGCCGTCGACTTCTATATTTCGCTTGTTCCCAATTCCGCGATCATCCGCATCACCAGCTTGCCTGCAGAAAGCCCGAGCGGACCGCCCGGCAGCGTGACGACCATCGAGTTCACGCTCGGCAATCAGGAATTCCTGGCGCTCGAAGCCGGGCCGCTCGATCCGTTCAACCATTCCTTCTCGATCATGATCCAGTGCGATACCCAGGAGGAGATCGACAGGATCTGGAATGCCATCAGCGAAAACGGCGGACAGATCGAGCAATGCGGCTGGATCCGCGACCGCTGGGGGCTGTGCTGGCAGATCGTGCCGAGGGCGCTCGGCGACATGGTCGCCCATTCCGACCGTGCGCGCGCCGAGCGCGTAACGGAGGCGATGCTCGGCATGATCAAGCTCGACATCGCCGAACTGGAGCGCGCCTTTCACGGCTAGGGGATGGCTGTCTCGTGGGTGCGGGACCCGTAAGGGGCGGCAAGCGGGTCTTGTGCCGCCTCCAATGGCGGTCGGGGTGTCACGCCCGAGGCAACTTGCCTGCGCAATCATGGGGCACGTTGCTTCATAAAAATATCTACAGGTTTTATTTGCGAACTTTCTATATGACGAAAAGGCTGGCCAGCGCGGGGGCGCTTGGGAGGTCAAGGGGAGAGACGACGTGAATTCGCAGACTTTTACGAGTATTGATGGCCGTATCGGACGCCAGACCTGGTGGTTGGCGCAGGTCGTCGTCTGGATTGCGACGACAGCCGCGGTGTTTGCCGGAGGGGCGCTTTTGGCGCTTTCAGGCGTTGATAACTATGCCGCGGGCTTCAGCCTGATGCATTTGATGGTTTTCATCGTCCTCGTTGCCAGCACCTATTTCTCCCTGGTCGTCAACATCAAGCGTTGGCATGATCATGGCAGGTCCGGTTGGTGGAATCTGGCGCTCTTCGTGCCAGTCGTCGGGCCGCTGCTGGGCCTCGTCATGCTGGGCTTCCTTCCGGGTGACGAGGGTGACAACCGCTTCGGCCCATCGGGCGAACGCATTGTCGGAGGTGCGGGGCAGCGCTTCGGTCGCGTTTAGCAATAGCCCTTCATTTGCTTTTCTGCGGATAGATCGTTTCGCCGCGCTTCAGCATCGCGACGAAGGTCTCGATCTTTTTCTTGCGCCCGGCTTCGGTCTTCATGTTGTGGGTGCGGAAGGCGAGCGCGAAGCGGTTCTGGGCGCTGAGCTTGCCAAGCATTTCGCGGGCTTCGGGTTCGGCATCGATCGCCGCCTGCAGGTCGTCGGGGATCTTCAGGTCCTTGCCGCTCGCATAGGCCCGGTCCCAGCGGCCGTCCGCCTTGGCGGCATCCACCTGTTTTAGGCCATGCTCGGTCATGCGGCCCTCGGCAATCAGCCGCGCGACATTGTCGACATTGATCTTGCTCCAGATGCTCTTCTTGCCGCGCGGGGTATAGCGCTGCAGAAAGCTCTTGTCGTCGAGCCCCTTGCGCACGCCGTCGATCCAGCCCCAGCAGAGCACCACATCGATCGCCTCCTTGGGGGTGATCGAGGCGAGCCCGGAATTCACCTTGTGGGTCTTGATCCAGACTTCGGTTTCACTCTGGTGGTGGGCGGCGAGCCAAGTGTAGAAGCTGTCGAGGTCCTTGAATTCGTGGACCTTGGCGGGATTGATCTCAACCGGTGCCATCGGCGACTTGCTCCTCGGCCGTTGAAGTTGAGCCATTCAACTGAAAATGAGCATCGGCGCAAGCGGCGATCATTGATCCGCATCTCCGACCACCGGTGTCACCATTCGGCGGGCGAGGGCGCGACCGGTCCGGGCAAGCGGGTCTTCAGGCGCGAAGGGCTCGTGGCAAATGTGACGATTCCAATGGAAGCCAGAGCGACCGCGGCGCCGGCGATGATATCGACGACGTAGTGACTTCCTGCGGGTATCGCGGAGAAGCCCATTGCGAGGTTCAGGGCGAGCGCAAGATGCCGGAGCAAACGCACAGGCCACAGTGCCCACGCGCACAGTACCGCTACGGCCGCATGCACCGACGGAAATGTCACAATGCCCTGGCTCTCCGGAAGTCGCCAAACGAAGTTGGGATCGTTCCTGACCGCATGAAACTCTTCGAGGAAGAGGTATCCATAAGTCGCGTTGATGTGTTGCAAACTGTCGGTATCGAACTGGTAGTAGGCGTATGTGCCAAGGGCGGGGAAGAAGACCGCGATGGCGCTCGACAGGAAGCACAGAAGCGCATAGGCGCAAACCATCTGATTGGCTCGCCGGTCGTGGCCGGCCAGCACCAGCAAGGCCGGGCAGAGCAGTAGCTGGTAGGGGAATGAACGATAGGCTGCGTTCAACACCCCGGATATCAGAGGGTGCAGATCGATCCAGCCGATCATCGCTGTCCAGTCGACCCCAAGCCATGTGTCCCATCTGGAGAGTTGCCCGTCCGTCAATGGGAAGCCCATCCAGGCCGACAAATAGGTTGAAAGCGTGATCGGGACGACAAGGAGCAGGCCGCATCCGCAACATTCGATCATTGGCCGAAGTTTGTGAAGCTCGAACCGCAGCGAAAGGAAGCTGGCCGCGAGGACGGTGGCTGCGAAGGTTGCAGCTTCATACAGCCAACCTTCAAAGCTCAGTGGAAAGCCGGCAACGGATGCCGTGAACAAAAGCGCTGCATAGGAAAAGATCGTGCCCGCGATCAAGAACTGGCGAGCTTGAGAAAAGTCTTTCACAAAAGAAGCTCCGCACCAAAAGGAGTTGCAGATATATTCAATACTGGTTGTATATATGTAAATTAACCTTCAATAATTGCGCTCCCCTTGCATGCTTGCTTGTGGTGCGGCTTCAGCGAGAACTTGGTACGAAAAAGGGCGGATCGCTCCGCCCTTCCTGTTCTCGATCTCTTGCCGAACTCTTATCGCGCCATCTGCAGCGTCAGCTTGCGGTCGGCGCGCTCCTGCTGCGGCGAGCGGTTGTAGAGTTCGCGGTAGCATTTGGAGAAGTGCGAGGCGGAGACGAAGCCGCAGGCCACCGCCACCTCGACGACCGGCATCGACGACTGGATGAGCAGGTGCCTTGCGCGGTCGAGGCGGATTTCCAGGTAGTAGCGGGCGGGTGAACGGCCCATTTCTTGGCGGAACAGCCGCTCGATCTGGCGGCGCGAGAGATCGGCGCCTTCGGCGATTTCCAGAAGCGACAGCGGCTCGGCGAGGTTTGCCTCCATCAGTTCGATGATCGACAGAACCTTGGCGTTCTGCACGCCGAGGCGGGCGCGCAGCGGCAGGCGCTGGCGGTCATGCGGGCCGCGAACGCGGTCGGTCAACGCCTGTTCGCAGACGCGGTTGACGAGGTTTTCGCCGAAATCCTGGTCGATCAGGTTCAGCATCATGTCGAGCGAGGCGGTACCGCCGGCGCAGGTATAGATGTTGCTGTCGATCTCGTAGAGGTCGGCATAGACGTCGACCTGCGGGAAACTTTCGGAGAAACCCGGCAGGTTTTCCCAGTGGATGGCACAGCGCTTGCCGGTCAAAAGGCCGGCCGAGGCCAGCACATGGGCGCCCGTACAGAGGCTGCCGACGGCAACGCCGCGGTTGTAGACTTCGCGCAGCCAGGCATTGACCGACTTGTTGTTGAAGTCTTCGACATAGATGCCGGAGCAGACCAGCACCATCGATGGGCGGTTTTCGCCACCGAGGAACTTGCGCTCGTCGGCCAGCGACGAGTTCACCTCGAGCGCGATGCCGCTCGAAGAGAGGACCTTTTCGCCGTCCGACGAAGCGAGGCGCCAGGAATAGGCCTCGTAGCCGAGCATGCGGTTGGCGATGCGGAGCGTTTCGATCGCCGCCGAAAAGGGCAGCATGGAAAAGTTCGGCACCAG
>NZ_JAEPRP010000201.1:0-4290 GCF_016652895.1 Ensifer sp. SSB1 | reverse complement strand
TTTTTGGTCAGTGGCTTGTTCATGAGGCTTCCCATGCTTGGCGATGCGGGTATATTCGTCGCTTGGAAGATACTCTTCGGCTTGTCTGTTTGCGACATTCGCATGGATAGCAGCGACCGCAAAGTGATTTCGCATTGCGACATCGCGCGGCAAAAGGCGGCTCGGCCCGTCTTTCAGGCTTTTGTAAGGAAAGCGACAGTTTTTTCAGTCGGCTTGACGTTATCTGACAAGAACCGCCGGAGATACGCAACAATTACAAAGCACGCTTCAGGGTTGTGTTTGCCGATTGCGACGTTTTCGATGCGGGGGTGGGGTGTCGGTATGAGACAAGTCTGCCCTCAAGGCCAGGGAAGGCGCCAAGCAATCTCGACCTCAAGGCCGCTCAAGGAGAAGTGCGAAGCGATTGACCGACGATCACCCGCCTCTGGCGGCGTGCGATTTCCACATTGCATGCAAAGCTGCAGGCACTTCGGAAAGGCGATTTAGCGTGAAGCAGGATGGGGCAACAGCCGGTCGCCGTTTGGTCTCGCGGGTCAAGATCCTGTGGGCGGTTTTGGTTATCGCGACGGCCACCGCCTTGGGCGCTTAGATCGGTTGGGAGAACGACGGAGCAGCGGGCGCGTTGGCGCTCGCATTCGTTGGCCTCGTGGCCGGCGGTTTTCTCAGTTCACCATCGCTTCTCTTGCAGCTTGCCTGAGCGGCATTCGAGCGACGCGATTTTTCGCGGGCTTGGCGGGGCGCTGATGTGCGGTTGCCAGCAACGAGCCGCGCAAAGAGAAAGGGCACCGCCTTTTCGGCGATGCCCTTTACTGTATCCGGCCGTTTCGATCCGCGTGAAGCAGATCAAGCCGTGACGTCATTGTCCGTTCTTGTGCACTGCATCGTCCACCGACGGGAAGCCGATGTCCTTCAGCGTGTCATAGGACAGGTTTTCCAGTGCGCGTTCCTGGCGATGGCGCTTCCACGCTGCCCAGGCACGAACCTGCAGATTGAAGAGACCCGGAAGGGACGAGTGGGAGGATGCCCGTTCCGAGGCCGATGAAAACAGAGTGTTGGACATTTCATGGCTCCTTCTGAGTTTCTCAGGAGGTCGCGACCATGAGGTTATGTATGGCGCAACCTGATCTATCATTCCAACGAATATGTTTGATGCCTTTCATCAAACATGGTGATTGATTAGCGGGTCCGCAAACATCACGTCGTCGCGAACTCTCTTCGGCAGTTTGGCCAGTTCGCGCCGGGCTTCCACCCGATTTCGGGCGATTTGCCGTTCGCGTCGATGCCGGACAACGCCGTCGAGGACGGTAATCACTTGGGTAAGGGCGTTGAGGACCATGTCGTTGCTCCTGCTATGCTCATTTTTTACCACTGCCGGCGACGGCGGGCTGTTACAAAGGGAACTCTTCGAAGCGGCGATAACAAGTACGGCGGCGGACATGGCTTTCTCCTTCCTTCGTCGTCCTTGAGCTTGACTATCGGCTATCCCTGATGTTCAATCAAACGAAATGAAGTGAACTTATCTTTCAGTTTTTCTGATTGAGGATGCCGCCATGAACATGATGATGCGCCACGCGCTTCCGCTTCTTGAAATGGATGTGCTGAAGACCTTTGTCGCCATTGCCGAGACCGGCAATTTCACCACCGCTGCCGAAACCGTCTACCGCACGCCGTCTGCCGTCTCGATGCAGATCAAGAAGCTGGAGGAGATGCTGGGATGCACGCTCTTCCTGCGCGACGCGCGCTCGGTGACGCTGACGCCGAAGGGGGAGATGCTGCTCGGCTATGCCCGCCGGCTGCTGTCGCTCAACAATGAAACGGTGTCGCGCTTCCTGCTGCCGGACATGAACGGTGTCGTGCGGGTCGGTGCGCCGGAAGATGTCGGCGAGCGCATCCTGCCGGAGGTGCTGAAGCGCTTCGCCGATTCCTATCCCAACGTGACGATCGATGTCTCGATCGGCATGAGCAATGCCATGCGCAAGAAGGTCGACGAACACCGGCTCGACATCGCCATCTTCAACAGCCTCACCGAGGGGACGCCGAAGAATGGCGAAATCCTGATGCAGGAGAAGCTGGTCTGGGCCGGCGCCAAGTGCGGCAATGCGCATCTGAAGGATCCGCTGCCGGTGTCGATGTGGGAGGATGGCTGCGTCTGGCGGGCGGATGCGGTGGAGAAGCTGTCGCGGGCGGGGCGCAAGTTCCGCATCGCCTTCCTCAGCGCCTATACGACCGGCCAGCGGGCAGCCGTTCTCGCCGGCCTCGCGATCGCGCCTCTGCCGCGTTATCTCGTCCAGGGCGAAATGGTGCAGCTCGGCGAGCGCGACGGCTTGCCGGATCTCGGCCACTACAATATCGGCCTGCAGGTGATCAACGATGCGCCGGCGCCGGTGCTGGCGGTTGCCGATCACGTGCGTGACGCCTTCGCCGACCTGCAGATGCAATAGGGAGGCCGCATGCGGTTTACTGCCTTCCGACCCTTGCCTGCCACCCCTCGGTTCGTATCGCGGGGCGAACGGCCTTGAGCGACCATCCACGCCCCGTTCTCGATCCGATCGACCGTCTCTCGGAGATCATCTTCGGGCTGCTGATGGCGCTCTCCTTCACCGGAACAATGAGCACGGTCACCGGCGAAGAGGGTGGGGTAAACGCCGTGCTGGTCGCTGCCTTGGGCTGCAACATCGCCTGGGGCATCGTCGACGGCGTCATGTATGTGCTGACGACGGCGGTCGAGAGGGTGCGTCGCCGCGGCTTCCTCGATTCGCTTCGGCGTGAGCCGATCGAGCGTGCCCGCGAGATGTTTCTGGAAAACCTGCCGGATGACGTGCGTCGCGTGTCTTCGCCAAAGGAGACCGAGGCGCTGCTTCTGCGGGTGAGGGCGCTTTCCTATGATCCCAGGCACAGGGCGGTCACGGGGCATGACCTGAAGGCGGCCTTCGCCATCTTCCTGCTCGTCGTCATCTCGACGCTGCCGCCCAGCATTCCGTTCCTGCTGGTCGATGATGTCGCGCTGGCAATGCGCGTTTCGAACGCCATCGCGCTCGTCATGCTCTTTGTCATCGGCGCACGGCTCGGCCGCTACATGGGCCGTAGCCCCTGGCCAATGGCCTTTGCGATGGCCGCGATCGGGGCGGTTCTGGTGGCGGTGACCATCCTCTTTGGCGGATAGTCAACGCCAGGGTGCCGGCAAGGCTCACGCCTTGATCGGCGCCTGGCGGATGTGGATTTCGATCAGGCGTTTCAGTTCGGCCAGGTCTCTCGCCTCAAGCGCATCGACCATCAGATGGTGTTCGCGCGCGGACTGCTCGATGCGCGCCCGCGTGCGCCATTGCGAGACCGGTGCCGACACGGTGCGCTGGCGGATCTCGGCAACGACGTCGACGAGTTCGGAATTGCCGGCGAGCTGCAGAAGCGCGCGGTGAAAGGCGAGGTTGGCGTCGTAATGCTCCATGATGGAGCCGCGGAACGACATCTCGTCAAACTCCCTCGCAAGCCCGCGCAACTCGCCGATCGCCGCCGGCGTGACGTTGGCGATCATTCGGTCGGCGACGCCGGTTTCGAGAATGACGCGGATATCGCTGATCTCCCGTGTGCGCTGGTCATCGAGCTCGTAGACCTGATAGCCGCGGTTGGGATTGTGCTGCACCAGCCGGCGCTGCGACAGCCGGTCGAGCGCCCGGCGCACCTCCGGCCGCGTGCAGTCGTAGCGGCGCTCCAGGTCGATCTGCTTGAGCCAGGCGCCCGCCGGCAAGGTCCCGGTCAGGATGTCGTGCAGCAAGAGGTCGGTGACGTCCTTCTTCTCCTCGGGCGCCAGCATTTCCGTCAGATCGTCGCTCATTCCCTGCCTTACACTGTCTTGGCCGCTGTTGCCGGCGCGTGCCCCCTTCGGCGGCGCGTGCCCACGTTCCCTGTCGCGGCGGAATTGGCTCCATTTTTGGAGAAACTATGATGCTGCCCTGAACAATTCAATGCGGGAGAGCGGCGTTCCATGTTGGCCTTCGCCGTTGTGCACATCGGTCGAAATGTTTCAGGACCCTCTTGTGTATCCAAAAATGTTATCTTAAATTGGCGCCAATTATGGTTACTATTGTTGCGGAAGTCAAGAAACGATGAAAAATGCGGATGCCGTCTGGGACCTTCTCGAAGCCAAGCGCGAGCGGTTTTTCGTGCTCAGCGACCGGGTCTGGGATACGCCGGAAACCAACTACGAGGAGTTTTCCTCATCGGCCGAACACGCGGCGCTGCTGGAGGCCGAAGGGTTCCGTGTGTCGCGCGGCATTGCCGGCATGCCGACGG
>NZ_JAEPRP010000200.1:0-12359 GCF_016652895.1 Ensifer sp. SSB1 | reverse complement strand
GGTGACGACGGTGCGGACCGCACGGATCTTGTCCCACTTGGCTTCGAGGGCATCGTTCTTCCATTCCGCCGGGATCGCCGGGAATTGTTCGAGATGCACCGAGACCGCATCGGGCTTGCGCGACAGCCAGGCTTCTTCCGCGGTGAAGGGCAGCATCGGCGCCAGCCACAGCACGAGGCAATCGAAGAGCTTGCGGATGACGGCGAGTGCTGCACGGCGGCGCAGGCTCGACGGCGCGTCGCAGTAGAGCGCGTCCTTGCGAACGTCGAAGTAGAAGGCCGAGAGCTCGACGTTCGAGAAATCGATCAACGCACGGGCGATCTTCTTGAAGTCGAACGCATCGTAACCCTCGCGTACGAGCTGATCGAGTTCGGCAAGGCGATGCAGCATCAGCTTTTCGAGTTCAGGCATCTCGGCGTAGGCGATCTCCTCGCCCTTGTCGTGGGCGAGCGTGCCGAGCATCCAGCGCACGGTGTTACGCAGCTTGCGATAGGCGTCGATGTTGGTCTGGATGATCGTCTTGCCGAGGCGCTGATCTTCCCAATAATCAGTCGTCATCACCCACAGGCGCAGGATGTCGGCGCCGGCATCCTTCATCACCTCCTGCGGGGTGACGGTGTTGCCCTTGGACTTCGACATCTTCTCGCCCTTCTCATCCATGGTGAAACCATGGGTGACAACGGCGTTGTAGGGCGCGCGGCCGCGCGTGGCGCAAGCCTCCAGCAGCGAGGAATGGAACCAGCCGCGATGCTGGTCCGAGCCTTCGAGGTAGACGTCGGCCGGCCACTTCAGGTCCGGACGGTCCTCAAGCGTGAAGGTGTGTGTCGAACCGCTGTCGAACCACACGTCGAGAATGTCCATGACCTGGTGCCACTTGGCATGGTCGTGGCCGGTGCCGAGGAAGCGCTCCTTGGCGCCTTCGGCGAACCAGGCGTCGGCGCCTTCCTTTTCGAAGGCTTCAAGGACGCGCTCGTTGACGGCCTCGTCGATGAGGATCTCGCCCTGGTCATCGGCGAAGATGGCGATCGGCACGCCCCAGGCACGCTGGCGCGAGAGAACCCAGTCCGGACGGCCCTCGATCATCGCGCGCAGGCGGTTCTGGCCGGCGCCGGGAACGAAGCGGGTGTCGTCGATTGCCGAGAGCGCGCGCGAACGCAACGTCGTGCCGTCGCCGAAGGCCTTGTCCATGTAGACGAACCATTGCGGCGTGTTGCGGAAGATCACCGGCTTCTTCGAGCGCCAGGAGTGCGGGTAGGAGTGCTTCAGGCGGCCGCGGGCAAACAGCGCATGACGGGCGATCAGCGCCTTGATGACGCGATCGTTGGCGTCGCCCTTCTTGCCCTTGTCGTCGAGGACGCGGCCGGCGCCACCTTCGGCGTCCGGGCCGAAGCCGTGGGCGTCGGCGGTGAAGTAGCCGGCGTCGTCGACGGTGAACGGAATTGCCGACGAGATGCCGCGGGCCTCAAGCGCACGCGCATTGTCCATCCAGGCATCAAAGTCTTCGCGGCCGTGGCTGGGTGCGGTGTGCACGAAGCCTGTGCCGGCATCGTCGGTGACATGGTCGCCGTCGAGCAACGGCACCTTGAAGGCATAGCCGCCGCCGAGACCGTGCAGCGGATGGGCGCAGGTAACGGCCGCCAGTTCAGAACCTTCGATGTCGCGGACGAAATTGAAGGTGAGCTTGGCCTTGGCCGCAGACTCGTCTGCCAGACGCTTGGCGAAGATCAGCTTCTCGCCCGGCTGCGGACCGAAGTCGTTCTCGGCGGTAGCAACTTCGTAGAGGCCGTAGGCATAGCGCGAAGAGAAGGCAATGGCGCGGTTGCCGGGGATGGTCCAGGGCGTAGTCGTCCAGATCACGACGAAGGTGCCGGCGAGATCATCAGGACCTTCGGTGACCGGGAACTTCACCCAGATCATGTCGCTTTCGACGTCGGCATATTCGACTTCGGCCTCGGCAAGCGCGGTGCGCTCGACGACAGACCACATGACCGGCTTCGAGCCGCGGTAGAGCTGCCCGAGCTTGGCGATCTTCATCAGTTCGCCGGCGATACGCGCTTCGGCGTGGAAGTTCATCGTCGTGTAGGGATTGTCGAAATCACCCTCGATGCCGAGACGCTTGAATTCTTCCGCCTGGATCTGGATCCAGCCGGCGGCAAAGTCACGGCATTCCCTGCGGAACTCGTTGACCGGAACCTCGTCCTTGTTCTGCCCCTTCTCGCGGTACTTCTCTTCGATCTTCCATTCGATCGGGAGACCGTGGCAGTCCCAACCGGGCACGTAATTGGCGTCGAAGCCGCGCATCTGGAACGAGCGGTTGATGACGTCCTTGAGGATCTTGTTCAGCGCATGGCCGATATGGATGTTGCCGTTGGCATAGGGAGGGCCGTCATGCAGCACGAACTTGTCGCGGCCGGCGGCCGAGGCACGCAGCTTCTTGTAGAGGCCCATCTTCTGCCAGCGGGCCACCGTTTCCGGCTCCTTCTGCGGCAGGCCAGCGCGCATCGGAAACTCCGTCTGCGGCAGATAGAGGGTCGAGGAGTAGTCGATCTTTTCAGCGGTGTCGGTCATGGTTTTTGCAATCGCTTCTTCGCGCGAAGGTTCGCGCATACGAAATGGGCTCGGTATCGAGAGATGACTGGGGCGTCGGAAACGCCGAAATCCCGGACCTTCCGGCTGACTAAAGCGCGCGGAAGGCCGGGCCAATAATTCGCTGATCGATGATCAATCGACGGTGCCGGGTCATGGTGGCCGGTTGTTTAAGGCGTTTTCGGCCTTTTGAAAAGGTCCGCCGCCGCAGCAACGCCGAAATCTTTTATCGGTCGAAGTTGAGCTTGCGGTCGATATCACCCAGCGGCGACACACCGGAGATCAGCGCCCGCGCCTCGGCCTCATCCTGACGGATCTGCGCCACAAGCGGATCGAGCCCGTTGAACTTCAGCTCGTCGCGCAGATGACCGAAGAAGGTGACGGTACAGATCTCGCCATAGAGATCGCCGGAGAAGTCGAAGACGAAGGTTTCGAGCAGGGGCTCGCCGTCGCTATCGACCGTCGGGCGGCGTCCGAAGCTTGCGACGCCGTCGTAGAGCGAACCGTCGGCCCGGCGGAAGCGCACGGCGTAGATGCCGGACCTGAGCTCCACCTCGGGTGCGAGCCGCATGTTGGCGGTGGGAAAGCCGAGCTCGCGACCAAGCTTCTTGCCGCCGATGACTTCCGCTTCGACGAGGTAGCGGTAGCCGAGCATGCCTGCCGCCTGCGAGACATCGCCTTCGCCGAGCAACGAGCGGACGTAGCTCGAAGAGATAACCGATGCATTCTCGTCGCGGAACGCATCGACGAGGGTCACACCGAAGCCGTTATCGCCACCGGCGGCCATCAGGAAGGCCGGGCCGCCCTCGCGACCTTTGCCGAAGTGGAAATCGAAGCCGGTCACCACATGCGAGGCATGCAGCCATTCGAGCAGGATGCGGTGAATGAAATCCGATGCGGAGAGCTGCGAGAAGGTGCGGTCGAACGGATACTCGATGACGGCGCCGAAACCCATGCCTTCGAGGATGCGCGCCTTCAACGGCGCCGGCGTCAACCGAAAGACCGGAGTTTCCGGACGGAACACGGTTCTCGGATGCGGCTCGAACGTCAGGACCAGTGCCGGCACACCGCGCGCCTTCGCCTCTTCCAGCGCCCGATTAAGGACCGACTGGTGGCCACGATGAACGCCATCGAAGTTACCGATCGCGACGACGCCGCCGCGCAAGTGCTCCGGAAGCGGATCACGGGTCTCGTTGCGATGAAAAACCGTCATCTCCGTCTTTCCGTCAGGCGAGCCGCGGCATCCAGTACTTTGGCGAGGCGCCCTCCTTTTTCAGGAAGGCGGCAAGCTTCGCCTCGTCGGTGCGGCTTTCGTTCATGTATTCCTGGGCGTGGATACCAGCACTGATATAGAGCAGATCGAAGCCGGCATCCTGCGCACCCTTGACGTCCGTCGGCATGCCATCGCCGATGGCGATCACACGCGACAGGTCAAGCGGGCCACGCACGGCCTTGGCTTCGGTCAGCGCCGCGCGGTAGATGGCGACATAGGGCTTGCCGGCAATGCGGGCCTCGCCCCCCAGCTCTTCATAGAGCTTGGCGATCGCGCCGGCACAGGGGATCAGCCTGTGGCCGCGCTCGACAACCAGATCGGGATTGGCGCAGATGAACGGGATCTTGCGCTTGGCAAGACCGGTCAACGTCGCGCGATAGTGCTCGGGCGTTTCGGTTTCGTCGTCATAGAAGCCGGCACAGACAACCGTCTCGGCATCCTCCGAGGAAACGATCTGCGTTCCGAGGCCCTCGAGCAGCGGCAAGTCGCGCTCGGCGCCGATGAAGAAGATCTTCTTGTCGGCTGCCGCGATCAGCGCCCGGGTCACATCGCCCGAGGTCACGATCCGGTCATAGGTTTCATCGGGGACGCCAAGGCCGCGGATCTGGACCTTCACGCTCGGGTGCGGGCGCGGCGAGTTGGTGATCAACACCACCGTCAAGCCGGCAGCACGCGCCTCGGCCAACGCCTCGCAGGCGGAGGCGAAAGCCTGCACGCCATTGTGAAGAACACCCCAGACATCGCACAGCACGACGTCGTAACGCCCTGCGATTTCCCGAAAACTGTTGATCCTTGCGGCCATCCTGGCTTCCTGCAAACACGGTTTCCGGCTTGCATGGCAAGGAAGGCAGGAGATTACAAGTCTCGTCTCCCGAAAAAGGCGCACCCTCCCAAGGATTCCGGCGGTGTCGCGAACCAGGAAAAATGCACTGCGGATGCGGCCCGCCGCGCAGAAGCACTTTCTCGCGGTTATCAACCGTCAAAATCCCGCCCATGCCGCTCATCGACGCGATCGCCTACATTTCGCCAAGAATGGGGCTAGTCTGCCTATGCCCGCGCCTGCCGTGCCCGTCCAGAGCAACTGCCGTCAGCAAAAAATCTAGGCGCCGATCCTTGACTCACTCCATACCCAAGCTTATCTCGGCATCGCTAGCACTCGATAAATGAGAGTGCTAACACCCATCCATCGGGTCGATCAGCGATCCGTAATGTCATTTGATCGAGGGATTAGACTAATGGCAAGCACCAACTTCCGCCCGCTGCACGACCGCGTCGTCGTTCGCCGCGTCGAGTCTGAAGAGAAGACCAAGGGCGGCATCATCATTCCGGACACCGCCAAGGAAAAGCCGCAGGAAGGCGAAATCGTCGCCGTCGGTTCGGGCGCCCGTGACGAAAGCGGCAAGGTCGTTGCCCTCGACGTCAAGGCTGGCGACCGCGTTCTGTTCGGCAAGTGGTCGGGCACCGAAGTCAAGATCAACGGCGAAGACCTTCTGATCATGAAGGAAGCCGACATCATGGGCATCATCGGCTGATCGGCCGGCGTCCACCCCTATTCATGACAACCAATGGGCAATGAGCCCGGGAGTTTTCTCTAATGGCTGCAAAAGAAATCAAGTTCGGCCGCACCGCGCGCGAAAAGATGCTGCGTGGCGTCGACATCCTCGCTGACGCCGTAAAGGTCACGCTCGGCCCGAAGGGTCGTAACGTCATCATCGACAAGTCCTTCGGCGCTCCGCGCATCACCAAGGACGGCGTATCGGTCGCCAAGGAAATCGAACTCGAAGACAAGTTCGAAAACATGGGCGCCCAGATGGTCCGCGAAGTTGCTTCGAAGACCAACGACATCGCTGGCGACGGCACCACGACTGCAACCGTTCTTGCCCAGGCGATCGTTCGCGAAGGCGCGAAGGCTGTTGCTGCCGGCATGAACCCGATGGACCTGAAGCGCGGTATCGACCTCGCTGTCACCGAAGTCGTCAAGGATCTCCAGGCCAAGGCCAAGAAGATCAACACGTCGGAAGAAGTCGCACAGGTCGGCACGATCTCGGCCAACGGCGAGCGTCAGATCGGCCTCGACATCGCAGAAGCGATGCAGAAGGTCGGCAACGAAGGCGTCATCACGGTTGAAGAAGCCAAGACCGCCGAAACCGAACTCGAAGTCGTCGAAGGCATGCAGTTCGACCGCGGCTACCTGTCGCCCTACTTCGTCACCAACCCGGAAAAGATGGTCGCTGACCTCGACGACGTCTTCGTTCTCCTCCACGAGAAGAAGCTCTCGAACCTCCAGGCCATGCTCCCGGTTCTCGAAGCTGTCGTTCAGACCGGCAAGCCGCTCCTGATCATTGCTGAAGACGTAGAAGGCGAAGCCCTCGCAACGCTCGTCGTCAACAAGCTGCGTGGCGGCCTCAAGATCGCTGCCGTCAAGGCTCCGGGCTTCGGCGACCGCCGCAAGGCCATGCTCGAAGACATCGCCATCCTGACGGGCGGCACCGTGATCTCCGAAGACCTCGGTATCAAGCTCGAAAACGTCACGCTCGACATGCTCGGCCGTGCGAAGAAGGTTTCGATCTCCAAGGAAAACACGACGATCGTCGACGGCGCCGGCCAGAAGGCCGACATCGAAGGCCGCGTCGCCCAGATCAAGGCCCAGATCGAAGACACCACCTCCGACTACGACCGCGAAAAGCTGCAGGAACGTCTTGCCAAGCTCGCTGGCGGCGTTGCCGTGATCCGCGTTGGCGGCTCGACGGAAGTCGAAGTGAAGGAAAAGAAGGACCGCATCGACGACGCTCTCAACGCGACGCGCGCTGCCGTTCAGGAAGGCATCGTACCGGGCGGCGGCACTGCGCTCCTGCGTTCGGCCTCCAAGATCTCCGTCAAGGGCGTCAACGAAGACCAGGAAGCCGGCATCAACATCATTCGCCGCGCTCTGCAGGCTCCGGCCCGCCAGATCGCCGAAAACGCTGGTGATGAAGCTTCGATCGTTGTCGGCAAGATCCTCGACAAGAACGATGACAACTACGGCTACAACGCCCAGACCGGCGAATATGGCGACATGATCGCCATGGGTATCGTCGACCCGGTCAAGGTCGTTCGCACCGCCCTTCAGGACGCAGCTTCGGTTGCTGGCCTCCTCGTCACGACGGAAGCCATGATCGCCGAACTGCCGAAGAAGGACGCTCCGGCTATGCCGGGCGGCATGGGCGGCATGGGTGGCATGGACATGATGTGATCAAGGCAACCGCCTTATCGCAGCATTGATCCATCCGGATCGGAAAGGCGGCCCTCGGGTCGCCTTTCTTGTTTTTTATCAATACCATTGGTCGATCAAGAACCGGCCGACCGCACTGCGGGCAGAAAAGATCCACCGGTTGTAGTCGGACTTCAAAAAACCGTTGAAGTCGAAAAAAAACGAACTATAACAGCGCCCCAAGTGAGCGGAGATTCACGGGAGACTGGGTAGCGGATCAAGGCGGGCGGCCAATCGCTTAAGCTTTTTCGTATTAACCGTGTATCCGGAATCTCTTCGAGAAAATCACGATAAGCATATAAGTATTTAATCGCAAATTTAGCCGCCGTCTCCAGCGAAATCACTTCGTCAGAGAGCTTCATTACTATCTCGCGACCTTTCGAGTGGTGGAACGCCCACGGCACGTGGCGTGCGCTTTTGTATTGGCCGTTGGTGAGCGTGATTTGCACATTGGGACGTGTTTTCCTGAGACGTCAGCGGCGTTCAGGAGCTCTGCGGGGGTAGACCGTGTTTAAGATCACGAGAGCAAATTCCGTTCCTCTTGGCTCCCCGGGACAGCCGCACCTCGACCTCCCGCATCATGAATACCTGCAGCAGTTCTGCGCGTCTGAGGGCTGGTCGGGCGACCTGTCCACGGGGCTGTTCCGGCTTGGCGAGAAGGCAGCCGCCATCCATGGCCTGCGCGATGGCGAGTGTGGCCTGCTCAACTTCGTGCGCTGCTATGACCCAGCCGACCGCAACCACGTGCTGGAACTGTTCGAGCAGGCCGCGACGAGCTGCTCGTCCTTCTGCTTTTCGACGACGATCGCACTGGAAGAAGCCGGACAGAAACAGCCCCTGTTCTGCATCGGCGAATCCTCGGGTCTCGAACAGCGCTATTCCGGCACGATAACGGGCGTCTTCTTCTTCCCGCGCTTCCTGGTGGAAGGCGCCGGCCCGACGCCGTTGCGCCAATAGCGCAAGCCTGGCCCGCCGAAGGCCTTCGAAAAAGAACCGAAATTATGACGCGAGGTGGCGCGTGACCCGCGGTCACTGTAGATGCGCCCTGGCAACTGCCGCCTGGATCAGGCGGCAGCGGCCTTGTCGTCGCCGCGAGACTGGAGCGGCAATGGAGCCGGACGGCCGAGCAGATAGCCCTGCGCCTCATCACAGCCCTCCGCCTGCAGGATGTCGAGCTGCTTCTGCGTCTCGACGCCCTCGGCGAGAACCGGCACGGACAGGCTCTGCCCGAGCGCCAGGATGGCGCGAACGATCGCCTTGGCCTGCGGGCTGCCCTCCACTTCCCACATGAAGCTCTTGTCGAGCTTGATCTTGTCGAAGGGGAACGACCGCAACGTTTCGAGCGACGAATAGCCGGTGCCGAAATCGTCGATCGCGATCGTGACGCCGAGTTCCTTGATCTGACGCAGGGTCAGCAGCGCGCGCTCCTTGTCGTCGATAATCGTCGATTCCGTGATTTCGAGCTCCAGCCGGTTCGGGTCGAGCCCGGTCTCGGCAAGCACATCCTGCACCAGGCTGACGATATCGCCATTGGCGAGCTGGACCGGTGACAGGTTGACGGCAATCTTGTGATTGTTCTCCCAGCCTGCAGCCTCGCGGCAGGCCTCGCGCAGCACCCATTCACCGATCGGCAGGATCGCGCCGCATTCCTCCGCAAGCGGAATGAACTCGTTTGGCGGCACCATTCCGCGCTCGGGGTGATGCCAGCGCAAAAGCACCTCGTAGCCGATGACGGCGCCGGTCATGACCGACTTCTGCACCTGGTAGTGCAGCGCAAGCTGCTTCTTGTCGACGGCATCCCAGAGATCGTTGGCAAGCGCACGCCGCTGGCGGGCAGCTTCGTCCATCGAGACCTCGTAGAAGCAGACAGTCTGGTTGAGCGCGGCCTTTGCCCGGTACATGGCGAGGTCGGCATTGTTGATCAGCGTATCTGCCGTCTCCGCATCCTGCGGGTAGATGGCGACGCCCATGCTGCCGCCGGACTTCAGTTCGAAATCGCCGAAGCGCATTTCTTCATGCAGGCTCTTTTCGATGCGGCGCAGGAAGTCGTTGAGCTCGGCCAGCTCCTCGAAGCGCTTGACGGCCGCGAACTCGTCGCCGCCGAGGCGTGCCACGAATTCGCCCTCCAGAAGCAGGCCCTTCACGCGCTGGGCAATCGTCACCAGCACGAAGTCGCCGGCAGCATGGCCGTGCAGGTCGTTGACTTCCTTGAACTTGTTGAGGTCGACGCCGATGACGGCAACCTTGCGGTTGAACCAGGCCGCCGCATCCAGCTCCTCTTCGAGGTAGCTGTTGAACTGCAGCCGGTTCGGCAGACCCGTCAGGCTGTCATGGCGCGCGAGGAACGTGATCTGTTCCTCCGTATCGAGGCGCTCGGTGATGTCTTCATAGGTGCTGACCCAGCCACCGTCCGGGAGGGTGCGATGTATGGTCAGGATCGAGCGGCCGTTCGGCAGCTTCTCCACCACGTCTCCCCCGCCCTTTCCGACCATTTCGACCCGATGCTTCTGGTAGAGCTCCTCGGCCTTGGCCCGTGCGATGACCGGGTCGGTGTAGTTGCGCGCAAAGACGATATCGAGGATCTCGCGGAAGGTCAGACCCTTGCCGGCAAGCGTTTCGGAGAAGCCGAAGATCTCGCGGCAGCGCCGGTTCGACAGCAGCAGCCGGTCGTCGCTGTCAAACAGGCAGATGCCCTGCGACATGTTCTCGAGCGCGACGTCGAGGTTGTTGCTGACCTCGGCGATGCGATCGGCATCGGCTTTCGCCTTGGTAATGTCCTTGACGATCTTGATGTACCCGGCGTGCCTGCCGTCTTCGTCAAGGAACGGATCGATCACCACATGGGCCCAGAACCGCGACCGGTCCTTGCGATAGCGCCAGCCCTCGTTCTCATATTTGCCCTCCGCCACGGCGGCCTCCAGCGCGCGGCGCGGCAGGCCGTCGCGCTGATCGTCTTCAGAATAGAAGCAGGCGAAGTTCTTGCCGATGATCTCGTCGGCTGTGTAGCCCTTGTTGGCCTGCGCGCCGGCATTCCAGCTCGCAACGCGGCCATCGATGTCGAGCATGTAGATGGCGTAGTCCTTCACGCTGCGGACGAAGCGGGTGAACTCCCGTTCGGTCGCAGCGGCCGAGAGTTCGGCGTGATGGGCAAAGCCGGCGGCGACCAGTACCAGGGACAGAAGGAAGAATGCTGTTCCCGCGATGACGAAGGCGAGCAGATGGGGCTGGATCATGCCCTCATATACCGGCATGACGAGGCCGACCTCGATCGTCACGGCGCCCATGGCGGTGAAATGCAGCGCGACAATGCCGAGCGTCATCAGCAGCGTCGCGATGATCTTCGCCTCCAGCGGCTTGCCCACGCGGGCAATCGTCCTCAGTGCACCGATGTCGAACAGCGAGCCGAGAACGATCGACGCGGCAACCAGCGTCGCATCCCAACGCAGGTCGCCGGGAACATCGAGGGCCGCCATGCCGAGAAAGTGCATGCAGGCAACGCCGGCGCCGAGAACCAGGCCACCGGCAATCCAGGCCAGCCGATCCTGCACATAAGTCGCGATCAGCAGCGCCGTCGTGGTGAGCACGATGGCAATCGCCAGCGACAGTGCCGTCAGGTCCATCTGGTAGCCGAGCACAACACCAGGGTCGTAGGCGAGCATGGCGATGAAGTGGGTGGCCCAGATGCCAAAGCCGCTGGCAATGCCCGCGGCGACCGCCCAGATCGTCCGCGCCTTGCCGGACGATCCGCGGGCACGCTGCAAGAGCGTCACCGCGCCATAACTGGACAGGAAGCATATGAGCGCCGCCAACGCGACCAGCCTCGGATTATGTTCCACCACGAGGCATGTAAGAACCTTGAACATCGCAATCGCCTAAATCAACAACCGCTGAGAAACGAGACCTCTCGCCTCCAGTTAAGCGACCTGTGTTGGCGCGACGTGATTTAAGGAAATGATAAACCGTGGTTCCGGCGCGCAAATGCCAGACAAATCAGTAGTTTCGTCGTTAATGAAAATTGAAACCGCGACGCCTGCAAGTTGCAGTTCGCGGAAAGCGCCGCCAGGCGTAGTTCTGCCGCTCAGGACTGGGAGAGCAGTGCCTTGAGGTCCGACTGCGGATCGGCAATGACGGCCCGGTCTGGATTGATGCCGGTTTCAAGCAGCTTCTTGCCCGTTACATAGGCCTTGGCGTCATTGATCGCATCGACAGCGACAAGCCGTCCCTGCCTGAAATACCAGACGGACACGCTGCCCTCGCGCTGGCCGGGCCTGACGATCGTTTCGTCATGACCAAGGCCGAAGCCGGCGATCTGCAGCTTGACGTCGTACTGATCGGACCAGAACCAAGGCTTCGGCTCATAGGGGTGTTCGCCGCCGGCGAGGATTGCCGCGACGGCCTCGGCCTGATCAACGGCGTTCTGCACCGATTCCAACCGGATGCGCAGGTCTTCCCAGGGAAGTACTGCACAATCGCCCATGGCGAAAATCGCGGGGTCGGCGGTTCGCCCGAACGGATCAACGACGATGCCGCCGGCTGTTTCCAGCCCCGCATCATGCGCCAGGCGGTCATTGGCGGTGACGCCGATACCGACGATGACGACGTCGACCGGCAAGGTCGATCCGTCGGACAACTCCGCCCCGGTCACCCGGCCATTTTCGCCGACGAGGCGATTGAGGCCCGTGCCTTCGCGGACATCGACGCCGCGGGACTGGTGAATCTCGCGCACGAGACCGGAGGTTGCCGACGAGGCGACGCGCTGCAGGATGCGGTCTGCCATCTCGATGACCGTGACCTCGAGCCCGCAGGTTCGGGCGACCGCCGCCGCCTCAAGGCCGATGTAGCCACCACCGACGACAAGGGCGCGCCGGCCGGCCTTCATTTCCTCGGCAAGGCGATCCGCGTCCTTGAAGTCGCGCACGACGAAGACACCTTCGAGGTCCCCACCGACCGCGGCGGGCAGCCGGCGCGGCGTGGCGCCGGTGGCCAAGGCCAGCACCTCGTAGTCGAGCGACGTACCGTCGCTGAGCGTCACGCGCTTGCCGGCGCGATCGAGGCCGGTGACCACCGTCTCAAGGCGCACGTCAACATGGTGCTCGCCGTACCAGGCCTCCGGACGATAGAGCAGCCGGTCGAGGCTCATCTCACGCAAAAGGTATTTCTTGGAAAGCGGCGGGCGCTGATAGGGCAGGCTCGCTTCCGAGGCGACGATCGTGATCGGCCGCTCGTCCTTCAGGGCACGCAGCTTGGCAA
>NZ_JAEPRP010000199.1:1695-12619 GCF_016652895.1 Ensifer sp. SSB1 | reverse complement strand
CCTTTCGCCCGTTTCCTGGGAATGATCGACCTCGCGTTTCGGCTTGACCAGCGGTTCCGGACGCACCGGCCTTGAATGCAGCATGTCGCGACCGGCGGTGATGCCTTCGGCCTCCTGCAGCACGAGGCGTGCCTCGTCCCGTTTGCGGATATCGTCCATGATCGCGATCGCGTCGTCGTCACCGACCCCCAACGCCTCCAGTGACTTGCGGCCGAAGAGCAGGCCGGATTCGAAGGTCTCGCGCAACTCGTAGTCGACCCCCTTGGCGCGCAGCTCCAGCGTATGCAGGCGGTCGTAGGAACGGGCGAAAATGCGGGCGTTCGGATATTCCGATTGCACGAGGTCGACGATGTGGTCGGTCGTCTCCTTCTTCTGCGTGCAGACGGCGACGATCTTTGCCCGCTCGATGCCGGCGGCGCGCAACACGTCGAGCCGGTTGCCGTCGCCGAAATAGATGCGGAAACCGAAGGTCGCGGCCTGGCGCACGCGGGCGGCGGAGTGGTCGATGATGGTCACGTCGCGGCCCCCGGCTAGCAGGATCTGCGCGGCAATCTGGCCGAAGCGGGAAAAGCCGATCATCAACACGTCGGCGCCCGCGCCTTCGAAATCTTCGTCGATCTCCTCATCCAGCTCGTCCTGTTCGCGCATCAGCTTCGGTGCCAGCATCGAGGCGAGCGGCGTCAGTGCCATCGATAGCGTCACGATCGCGACAAGCAGCGAGGCGTCCCCGTCGGAGAAGACGCCAGCGGCGGCTGCCGCCGTGAACAGGACGAACCCGAATTCGCCGCCCTGCGGCAGAAGCAGGCTGATGCGCACCGCGTCGTTGTGCTGCGATCCGGTGAGCCGGCAGAGCCAGTAGAGCACCAGGCTCTTCAGCGCCATCAGGAGCGGCACAGCAACGATGATCAGCTGGTAGCGCTCGACAATGACGCCGAGTTCCAGCGACAGGCCGACGGCCATGAAGAACAGCGCCTGCAGGATACCGCGGAACGGCTCGATGTCCGCCTCGAGCTCATGGCGATAAGAGGATTCCGCCAGGAGCACGCCGGCGAGGAAGGCGCCCATGGCCATGGAGAGGCCGGCGAGCTGCATCATGGTCGCGGCGCCCATGACGACGAGCAGGGCGGCGGCGATCATAACGTCGCGGGCGCCCGTACGACCGATGATCTGGAACAGGGGGTTCACGAGGTAGCGCCCGGCCGCAAAGAGGACGACGATCGCCGTGGTGGCGACCGCGAAATCCTCGAGTGGCGTCGTCGTATCCTCGGGCTTCTGTGCAGCCAGGAGCGGGATCAGCGCCAGCAATGGCACGATCGCGAGGTCCTGCAGCAGGAGGATGGAGAAGGATCGTTGCCCGTAACGCGTATTGCGATCGTTGCCTTCGTCGAGGATCTGCATGGCAAAGGCGGTCGACGAGAGGGCGAGGCCGAAGCCGGCGATGATGCTGCCGCCTTGTCCGAGCAATCCGAGGGCATAGATGAGGGAAGAGAGCACGATGCCAGTCAGCACCACCTGTGCGGTGCCGAGACCGAAGATATCGCGCCGCATCTGCCAGAGGCGCGACGGTTTGAGTTCGAGGCCGATGATGAACAGGAGGAACACGACGCCGAGTTCCGAGACGTGCAGGATTTGCTCGCCCTCGGTGATGCTTTGAGCGACCGGACCGATGAGCACGCCGGCGGAGAGATAGCCGAGAATCGTGCCGAGGCCGAGCCGCTTGAAGATTGGTGCGGCCACCACTGCGCCGCCAAGCAGCATCAGTGCTTGAGAATAGATGATCGGTGTCGTTGCCATGCCTGCGGCTTTCACTATTGGGCACCCAGCCCCCGACGAGGAAGCTTTGGAGAGTGTTCATTTGCGGTGTACGGGGCGGGAATCAGGCCGATGCCCTTGATGCCTGCGTCACTGCACAATAAATGGGGCAGGAATGAAAGGCTACATCATGTCCGACACGATCGATTCTGCCGACCTCGAAAAACGCGCCTCCGAACTCGTGGACCTCGCCCGAAAGGCTGGCGCCGATGCGGCCGATGCCGTGGTGGTGCGCGGGCGCTCCCGCTCCGTCTCCGTACGCCTCGGCAAGGTCGAAGCGACGGAGGCCTCTGAAAGTGACGATTTCTCGCTTCGCGTTTTCGTCGGGCGGCGCGTCGCCAGTGTTTCGGCCAATCCGGGCTTCGATCTGAAGCTGCTTGCCGAACGCGCCGTCGCCATGGCCAAGGCCTCGCCGGAAGATCCCTTTGCCTCGCTCGCAGATGCGGATCGGCTGGCAAAGTCCTATCCGGATCTCGATCTTTTCGATCCGACCGCGGTTTCCACGGAATCGCTGACGGAAGCCGCACTTGCCGCCGAAGAGGCAGCTCTTGCCGTCTCCGGCGTGACCAATTCCAGCGGTGCCGGAGCCTCGGCCGGCATGGGCGGCCTGGTGCTCGTCACCTCGCATGGCTTCTCGGGCTCCTACATGGCGACACGCTTCGGCTGCTCCGTCAGCGCGATTGCCGGCGAGGGCACGAAGATGGAGCGTGACTACGATTACGACAGTCGCCTCTATGTCGGTGATCTCAGGCCTGCCGAGGAGATCGGCCGCCTTGCCGGCGAGCGTGCTGTGGCGCGCCTCAATCCGCGCCAGGTGCCGACGGCCAAGAACGTCACCGTCGTCTTCGATCCGCGCATGGCCCGCGGTTTCGTCGGCCATCTGGCCGGTGCAATCAACGGTGCGGCCGTCGCCCGCAAGACGAGTTTCCTGCGTGACCGGATGGGTAAGCAGGTGATGAAGGCCGGCCTGTCGGTGACCGACGATCCGCTGATCGTGCGCGGCTCCTCCTCGCGTCCCTTCGACGGCGAAGGCGTCAGCGGTTCGAAGCTCGCGATGGTCGAGGATGGTGTGCTGAACCACTGGTTCCTGTCGACATCCGCGGCCGCTGAGCTCGGCCTTCAGACCAACGGCCGCGGCGTGCGCGGTGGCCCGACGGTCAATCCGGCCTCGACCAATCTGGCACTCGAGCCGGGTTCGATCTCGCGAGAGGATCTGATCCGCGGTGTCGGCAACGGCTTCTACGTCACCGAGCTGATCGGTCAGGGGGTCAACATGGTGACCGGCGAATACAGCCGCGGCGCCTCCGGATTCTGGATCGAGAACGGTGAACTCACATTTGCCGTCTCCGAAGTCACGATTGCGTCCAATCTCAAGGACATGTTCATGGCGCTGACGCCGGCCGACGACATCGATCGCAAGTTCGGCGTCGCGGCGCCGACGCTCGCCATCGAGGGCATGACGCTCGCTGGTCTCTAGAGCAATCCCCGTCTGGGGTTGCGTCATTTCAAATGGCTGGATCAGCTCACCGTTTCGGTGAACTGATCTGAAGGCCGAAGGAAGAGGGGCGCAGCGACCTGCGCCGATCCCGCCCTCGTGTTATAGGAGAGGCGGGCTGACGGGGTTTTGAATGTCTGACACAGCACCAACGGGCGCGGACTGGAAGCCGGATCTTGCGCTGATCCGCGCCGCAGCGGTCGTCGCCGGCGAAACGGCACTCGGCTATTTTCGCAAGGCTCCGGATGTCCGCTGGAAGAACGAGGGCCGCTCGCCGGTCAGCGAAGCGGATCTGGCAGCCAACGATGTGCTGAAGACGCGGCTGCTTGCCGCGAAGCCCGATTACGGCTGGCTGTCGGAAGAGACCGACGACGACTCCAGCCGCCTGACCCGAGAAACGGTCTTCGTTGTCGATCCGATCGACGGCACACGGGCCTTCATCGCCGGCAAGGAGCTTTGGTGCGTCAGCGTTGCCATCGTCCACCGGGGCCAGCCCGTCGCAGGCGTCCTCTACGCTCCGGCGCTCGATGAACTCTTTGAGGCGGTCGCCGACGGTAGCGCATTGAAAAACGGCGCCGTGATCTCGGTGCGTGAATCAAAGCCCGGGGAAACGCTGCATCTGGCCGCCGCCGAAGATACGGTCGGCAAGCTGCCGGCCGTCTATCGCAACACCGTCACGCGCGTGCCGCATGTGCCCTCGCTTGCCTATCGGCTGGCCATGGTGGCCGACGGGCGGATCGACGGCACGCTCGTGAAGAAGAATTCCCATGATTGGGATCTGGCTGCGGCGGATCTCATTCTGGCCCGGGCAAACGGCGCACTCGTCGATCTCGACGATCGGCCCCTGTCCTACAACCGCCCCACCGTCGTTCACGGGGTTCTCTGCGCGGCGGCAAAGCCGCTCTTGCCAGGTCTGATCGCCGCATCGCGGTCGATGGAGCCCCATTGACCTTTGGGGCTGAATGCCTCAAATCAACGCCCATACCCAAAAAGAAAAATGGAATTCCGATGGCTCACGAATCCGAGAAGAAACAACGTCTGCACCTCGTCTTTGGCGGTGAACTCACCACGCTGACGGACGTCCATTTCCGCGACCTGGACAAGCTCGATATCGTCGGCATCTACCCGGACTACGAAAGCGCTCTTGTTGCCTGGAAATCCAAGGCGCAGATGACCGTCGATAACGCGCATATGCGTTATTTCATTGTCCACATGCACCGTCTGCTCGATCCGGAAAACGGCTGATGCCGATGAGGTCGGGATGCGCGGCGCATACCCGCATGCCAGTCGCCCCTAAGTTTTTCGCCGCTGAGACGGCTGGGGAAGGTGTCTCGTCATGAGCAGCTTTCGCGCGCGCCTGGCGCTCTCCAGCTATCGCTGGATCGGCTCGGCCATTTATCCCCTGGTTTGGTCCTACCTTGCCATTCGCGCGGCGAAGGGCAAGGAGGATCCGGCGCGCCGTCGCGAGCGCTACGGCCATGCCAGCGCACCGCGGCCGCAGGGCCCGCTCGTCTGGTTTCACGCCGCGAGCGTCGGCGAGAACAATGCGGTCATCCCGTTGATCAAGGAGATCCGCCGGCGTGGCATCAACGTCGTGCTGACGACGGGAACGACGACCTCGGCTCGTGTCGTCGCCCAGCGCCTGGGTACGGGCGTCATCCATCAATATGTGCCGCTCGATTTCAAGCCGGCGGTCAGCCGCTTCCTGAACTATTGGGAGCCGGATCTCGCAATCATCGCCGAGTCCGAAATCTGGCCGATGACGATCCTGGAGCTCGGCCGGCGCCATATTCCCCAGGTTCTGGTGAATGGCCGCCTGTCGGATCGCACCTTCGCGCGCTGGAAGCGACGGCCGGGACTGGCCGATGCGCTGTTCGAGAACCTGGCGCTCGTCATCGCCCAGTCCGATGTCGATGCGGAGCGCTTCCGCACGCTTGGCGCGCTGCCGGTCATGGTCTCCGGCAACCTGAAGGTTGATACCGATGCCCCTCCGCATGATCCGCAAGCGCTTCGCGAGTACGGCCAGCAGATCGGCACGCGCAAGACCTGGGCGGCAATCTCGACTTTCGACGGCGAGGAAAACGCCGCCGGCGTCGTGCATCGTGCACTGAAAGAGCGAACCGGCCTGCTGACGATCATCGTCCCGCGCCATCCTGAGCGCAGCGATGCGATCGAGGCGGCGCTGACGGCCAAGGGCCTGAAGGTTGCGCGCCGCACCCGGCGCGATCCGTTGACGCCGGATGTCGATATCTTCCTCGGCGACACCATCGGTGAAATGGGCCTCTATCTTCGCTTGACCGAAGTCGCCTTTGTCGGCCGCTCGCTCTTTGCCGAAGGCGGACAGAACCCGCTGGAGCCGGCGATGCTGGGCTGTGCGATCCTGTCGGGTGGCAATGTCCAGAACTTTCGCGAGACCTATCAGACGCTCGCGAAGAACGGCAGCGCCAAGATCGTGCGCGACGTCGAGATGCTTGCCAAGGGCGTCAACTATCTTCTCGCCAACGACGACATGCGTCGCTCGATGATCGATGCCGGCCTTGAAACCGTGCAAGAGATGCGTGGTGCTCTGTCGGCGACGATGAAGGGGCTAGAGCCCTATATCAATCCGCTCATCGTCAAGGCGCGCCTCAACCCGCCGACCGACAACTGACAGAAGCAGGAGACGATCCCTCATCATGACCGCATCCAAAGCCATCGCCGGTATCCTGTTCGACAAGGATGGAACCCTGCTCGACTACGCAAAGAGCTGGGTGCCGGTGAACTATGAGCTGGCACGGATTGCGGCAAGGGACGATGAGGCATTGGCCCGCACCCTGCTGAAAGCGGGCGGCATGGATGCCGATACCGGGCATGTGCTGCCCGACAGCCTGCTTGCTGCCGGCAACACGGTCGAGATCGCGACCGGCTTCGTTGACGCGGGCGCGCCCTTCACTGTGGCCGAACTGACGGCCCTGCTGGACGGTCTGTTCGCACGCTCGGCGGAATATGCGGTGCCGGTCACCGACCTCGGCACCTTCTTCGCCGGCCTGCATGCCAAGGGCTATCGCCTTGGGGTGGCCTCCAGCGACAACGAAAAATCGATCCGCGAAACCGCGAAGCGCTTCGGCTTCGACGGCTACCTGCATTACGTGGCGGGCTATGACAGCGGCTACGGCGTCAAGCCGGAACCGGGCATGGTGCTCGGCTTTTGTGCCGCCACGGGCCTGGAGCCGCATCAGGTGGTCGTCGTCGGCGACAACAACCACGACATGCACATGGGGCGCAGTGCCGGCGTCGGCATGACGGTCGCAGTGCTGACCGGGACCGGTTCGCGCCAGTCGCTCGCCGCAGCTTCAGACCATTGCCTTGCCGACATTACCGAACTCGAGGCTGTCCTCTAGCCGCAGGCCAAGCGAAAGCGTGACGCGGTTGTCCGTGGCAGGTCACCCCGCGTTCGGCTCAGACGGCTGCGATCGTATCCATAGCTTGCGTTTTTTCACATTCTGACGTTTTTTGGGCGGCGCGCCGGCTTTTGGCGGCAGGAAAGACATGTGTCCTCCCGGAGCGGCAGGACAACACCGGCTGGGGACTACGGAACGAATATGGTATCGGAAGCGCCGCCATTCTGGTGGACCAAGGCGGATTGGCGGGCTCGCGCACTGTGGCCGCTCTCATGGCTATATGGGCGGATTGCCGGCATGCGCATGGATCGCGCCCAACGTGCCTCGGTTCCCGTACCGGTCATCTGCATCGGCAACTTCACCGTCGGCGGTGCCGGCAAGACGCCCACCGCGATTGCGCTCGCCCGTGTCATTCGTCGGAAAGGGCTGAAGCCCGGGTTCCTGAGCCGCGGCTACGGCGGCTCGCTCGACGTGACGACCGTCGTCGATCCGGAACATCATCGCGCCCGCGACGTCGGCGACGAGCCGCTGCTGCTGGCGCGTGAAGCTCTCACCGTCGTGTGCCGCCGCCGTGTCGATGGCGCCCGCCGCCTGGTCAAGGAAGGCGTCGATATCATCATCATGGATGACGGCTTCCAGAGCGCGCGGCTGGCCTTCGACTTTGCGCTTCTGGTGATCGACTCGCGCCGCGGTATCGGCAACGGCTATCTGGTGCCGGCAGGACCGGTGCGGGCACCGCTGCCCAATCAGCTTCGCCACGCCACGGCGTTGCTGAAGATCGGCGGGGGTACAGAGGCCGATGCCCTGATCCGCCGCGCAGCCCGCGCCGGCAAGCAGATCTACGAGGCCGATGTCGTCAGGCACGACGACGGATCGCTTGAAGGCGTCAAGGTGCTGGCCTGGGCCGGGATCGCCGATCCCGAGAAGTTCTACCGCACGGTGCGTGAGACCGGTGCGGTGGTCGAGGAGACCCGCAGCTTTCCGGATCACCATCATTTCTCCGATGATGAAATCGCCGATCTGCTCGATCGCGCCGCGGCGCTGGGCTGCACGCTGGTTACCACCGCCAAGGACATGGTTCGGCTCGAACCCGGCCATGGTCGGGCCGCTGAGCTGGCCGAGGCCAGCCGGGTGATCGAAATCGACGTGCGCTTCGACGATCCCATGGCACCGTCGAAAATCATCGAGACTGCGCTTGCCGTCGCGCGCGCCCGAAAGCTGCGCGAAGGCGCAAGCAAATAAGGGCTTGGCGGTTCGGGGATGAGGCCTGCGGGTGTCGCCTTAGCGGCGCTGGTTCGGCAGCGCGCCGGCGCGTTTTTCCGCCTCGAGCGAGGCTTCCGCATCGACATAGGCTTCCTGCCGGGCGACGCTCCAGTAGCGCAACTCATCGACGGGAATGGTCTTGCCGGTCATCGCGCAGATCACATGCGAGCCGGCGAGGATGATCTGGAAGTCGCCGTCGAGATAACGGATCTTCGCTTCGCGCGACGTGCTTCCTTCAAACCGGTTCATCATGTTCGTAGCCTGTAACGTCCTTGTGGTCTGTTCTCTGGTCTAGCTCGCCATCAGGCAAATTGCCAGCCGCATTTCGCGGCCGGGTCAGATCAGCTTCGGCCGAACAGCCGCTCAATATCGGAAAGCTTGAGCTCGATATAGGTCGGCCGCCCGTGGTTGCATTGGCCTGAGCCGGGCGTTGCCTCCATCTGCCGCAAAAGCGCGTTCATTTCTTCGGTGCGCATGCGCCGGCCGGAGCGAACCGATCCGTGGCAGGCCATCGTCGCTGCAAGATATTCGAGCCGGCTCGTAAGACCGTTTGCCGTGTCCCATTCGGCAAGCTCGTCGGCCAGCTGGCGCACCAGGCCGACGGCATCCATCTCGCCGAGCATCGCCGGTGTCTCGCGCACGGCAATCGCACCCGGTCCGAAGCGCTCGATGGCAAGGCCGAGGCGGGTGAACTCCTCCGCATGCGCCATCAGCCGGTCGCAGTCGTCCTCGGGCAGGTCGACGATCTCCGGGATCAGCAGAGCCTGTGCGGCGACGGGGCGAGAATGCAGCGCCGTGCGCATCGCCTCGAACACCAGCCGCTCATGGGCGGCATGCTGGTCGACGATGACGAGGCCGTCATTTGTCTGGGCGACGATGTAGTTTTCATGGAGCTGCGCCCGCACCGCGCCGAGCGGGAAGGATTGCGGCGCCGGTGCTTCCGGCTGCGATACCGGTGCCTCGCGCTCAATCGGGACGGCCGTGCGTGCCGACGGCGCCGCAAAGGCGGCGAAGCTCGCCTGTGGCGTTTCGTTGAGGCCGCGCAGGATGGCGTCGAATTGCGCCGGGCGGGAGGGGGACGTCTCGGCGGTCCAGGGCTGCGGGCGATAGGATCCGGAGCGGAAGGCCTGCATCATGCCGCGTGCCCCGGTGGTCGCCGCGCGATCGCCGTCGCGCGTCAGTGCCTCGCGGATCGCGCCGATGATCAGCCCGCGGATGAGGCCGGGATCGCGGAAGCGCACATCGGACTTCGCCGGGTGGACGTTGACGTCGACCAGCGCCGGGTCGAGCGTGATCGATAGCACAGCGACCGGATAGCGGCCGCTCGGGATCGTTTCGGAATAGGCGGCCCGGATCGCCGACAACAACAGCTTGTCCTGTACCGGGCGGCCATTGACGAAGACATATTGCTGCAGCGAGTTGCCGCGATTGTATGTCGGCACGCCGGCAAAGCCGGTGAGCCCGACATCCTCGCGCTCGGCATCGATCTCGATCGCATTGTCGCGAAAATCCTTGCCGAGCACCTGGGCCATGCGCGCCAGGCGATCGTCGCCGGTCGCGGGGAATTCGAGCGTTGAGCGGTCGCTGCCGGACAGCACGAAACGGACCGCCGGAAAGGCGATCGCCATACGGCGCACGATCTCGGAGATCGCAGCCGCTTCGGCCTTCTCGGTCTTCATGAATTTCAGCCGAGCCGGTGTTGCGAAGAAGAGGTCGCGTACCTCGACGACCGTGCCGGTATTGGCGGGCGACGGGCGCACCGGATCGGTCTTGCCGCCGGTGACGGCGATGACGGCACCTTCGCTGGCGCCAGCCGTGCGCGTCGTGATCGAGAGGCGGGCGACCGAACCGATCGAAGGCAGCGCCTCGCCACGGAAACCGAGCGTGCGGATGTCGAACAGGCTGTCGTCGAGCTTCGACGTGCAGTGTCTGCGGACGGCCAGTTCGAGATCGTTGGGCGTCATGCCCGAGCCGTTGTCGGTCACCCGCAGCAGCGTCTTACCGCCGCCGGCCGTCGCGATTTCGATGCGTGTGGCGCCGGCGTCGAGTGCGTTCTCGATCAGCTCCTTGGCCGCGCTGGCGGGGCGTTCGATGACTTCGCCGGCGGCGATCTGGTTGATGAGGGTTTCTGAAAGCTGCTTGATGGCCATGTCCCCATTTTCTCGGATTCGCTCGGGAAACGAAAGGGGCAATGGCGCCTCGTCCCCGGTCTGAAATCCCGGCGGCCGTCGATCCTGAAAATTGAGCGGGGGGTTTAATTGCCCCTTAACACTCTGCTGCGATTTTCCACAACAACCTGAATGATCACGGGTTTTGTCTTTTGAGCATTGCGGCGTTGCTGGACGTCGTACTCCCGCCGCTCGAAGAGACGCCTGCCAAGGCCTTCCCAGCATGTCCCGAAATGAAACCGCCGCTGCAGCATCGCGTGTCCGACTGGCGCGTGAACGTCGCTGCAGCACTGTGAATGGCTGCATGTTTCCTCAGATCGGAGACGACTGAAGCATGCGGTAGGCGAGTGAGGACAGCGCAATGAGCGATGTGGCGTCGAACGGCGCGGACATCAACCGGATCATTCTGGAGTCGAGCTGCGACGCGCTCGGCATTGCTGTGCTTGTCTGCGGTCGGGACGACACCATTCTTTTTGCCAGCCGCACGATGCTGCAGTTTTTCCCGGTGCCGTCGGAAATCCTGATGCCCGGCACGCGCCTCAGGGATTTTCTCGGCGCCGTCTATGATACCGGCGTTCGCCCCGGCACCGTTCCCGAAAGCAGCCGTCGCCGCACCAATCGCGAGGACTGGATCGCCGAGCATATGGCGCTGCATTGGCGCGAGCGCTACGAGAGCGTCGAGCGCGCCGGCCGTACGCGCTGGGTTTCGATGCGCAAGCGCCGGCTGTCGAGCGGTATCGGTATCCTCTCGCTCAGCGACGTCTCCGACCAGAAGAAGCGCGACGAGCAGCTTCAGACGGATCTGG
>NZ_JAEPRP010000199.1:0-1685 GCF_016652895.1 Ensifer sp. SSB1 | reverse complement strand
ATCCTCGACGCCCAGCCCAATCCGGTCTGCGTCAAGGATCGCAACCTCAACTATATCGCCGTCAACAAGGCCTTCTGCCTGATCCATGATCTGCAGCAGGATGCGATCCTCGGCCGTTCCGCCTGGGATTTGGTCGAAAGCGAGCTTGCCGAACGTTTCGAACAATCGGACCGGATGGTGCTCGAAACCGGCAAGCCATACTCGCAGGCAGAACATATCGTGCGCGCCGACGGCAGCGACCTCTGGGTGCTCACGCGCAAATACCGCGTCGGCATGCCCGGCCGTCATTTCGTCGTGACCTGCATGAACGACGTGACCGACATCGCCGTCTTGCATCAGAGCAGCGATGAACCTCATGCCGAGGTCGGCCTGCAGATCCGCGACTACAGCATCTTCGCCGCGGCGCAGAATTTCTATGACCCGTTCCGGGCGCTGAACGTCCAGCAGCTCGTGGAAGCGGGATCGATGATCGAGACCTTGCCCGCCCGCGGTCTTCGCGTGCTGATCGCAACGGCCGACCGGGCGATGGAAGATCGGCTGGTCACGCGTCTCCGCGGTTCCGGGCTCGACGCCTGCGCCGTTCGCGATGCCGGTGAACTGCGAGCCTTCGGTCACGCGGTCGAAGATGCCGGCATCAAGCTCGATGTCCTGCTGCTCGACCTGGCATTTTCAGAGAGGCAGCAGGTCGCTTCGACCTGGCGCCATTGCCCGATCCTGCCGCTGTCTCAGCAGCAGGATGGCGCCGCGGTGCTCGCGGAAGTGTTCCGCGCCTGCTCCGAGCGGTCAGCGGCTTCTCCGATGCAGCAGCCGGATTGGTCTCTGTCGTTTGAAGGCGAGGGGATTGCGGCACCGCCGCCGACGCCGCAGGTCGACGTGCTTGTGGCCGAAGACAATCAGATCAACCAGTTCGTGTTCACGCAGATCCTGGAGGGGCTCGGCGTTTCGCATCGGATCGCCGCCAACGGCCGCGAGGCCGTCGAGCTCTGGCACGAGCTGCAACCGGCGCTGGTGCTCATGGATGTCTCGATGCCGATCATGAACGGCTTCGATGCCACGGTCGCCATCAGGACGGCAGAAAACTCCAGGGGACAGAAAACGCCGATCATCGGGGTCACCGCGCAGGCGCTGGATATCGACCTGCAGCAGTGCAAGGCATCGGGTATGGACGACCATATCATGAAGCCCGTGAGCCCGGACATGATCGAGGCGGTGCTCAGGAAATTCATGCCGGCAAAGGCAATGCGAACGGCAGGTTGAAAGAAAGACGTGTCAACTCGCTAGAATTGGGGAGGCTAATGGCAGATCTAGGAGCAGAGCGATATCGGATTGTTAACCGCCGATTGCGATCGTCTGCACCGAATTGCCGTTAAAGTGTAGAGCCCAACCCGAATGCATTGCGCCCATCCCGTTGCTCATGTCCGGACCGTGTCGGAACGACATTGCCGGTTCGCGCCGTGGCGTCGGGTTTTGCCTGCAACGGAGCGTGGCCCGCATTGTCGCGATCATGCTGGGGGGGCGCGGCTATGACGGCTGTTGAGACCCCCTATCACCGCATCGGCCTCGATATGCCCGCCGTGACGGGCAACATCGATCTGTTGACCGGGCTCGGCAATTCCCGCTGCCTGCGCCAGACCGTGCTTGATCTCGCCCGGGAGCGTGCCAGCGATCCTGCGCCCTTCACCATC
>NZ_JAEPRP010000198.1:1850-12915 GCF_016652895.1 Ensifer sp. SSB1 | reverse complement strand
GTTTGCCGATATCGGCATCAAACAAGGTTGGGAGGGCGACGACCTTTTGATGGCCGACGTGAATGGCGACGGCAAGAGTGACGTCATTGCGATGAACCAGCAAACGCGCTCGGTCAACGTGGCGTTATCGACTGGCACCAGCTTTTCTGAAGAAGGTTGGAACCAGAATTATGCCAACTTCGCCGACAGCAGCCAGTGGAATGCGGACAATCCTCGCATGATGTCCGACGTCAATGGTGACGGTCTTTCCGATCTCGTCGGGTTCAGCACGCAAGTCAGTGTCGGCTTGTCGAATGGCGCCGGCTTCGAACCGCCGGCCATCTGGTCTTCGTCGTTTAACGCGCCAGACTGGTCCAGCCAGACGCCAAGGATGATGACCGATGTGAATGGCGACGGAAGGGGAGATATCGTCGGCTTCAATGCGGGTGGAACATCCATTGCGCTTTCGACGGGATCCGCCTTCGTCCCTGGCTCCTGGAACCAGGGATCATTGAACGGCCTCGGGCTCAATCAGGGCGGCTCGGCGAGTCAGACGAACCGGCTGGTGGCCGATATCAATGCCGACGGGCTTCTGGATGTCGTCGCGTTCACGCAAGAGAGCGTCGAGGTGGGGCTGACGGCAGGGGCCATTCCAGACCTCATGACCGGGATTGAGCGCTCGTCACTCGGGACGGTCGCGATCACCTACAAGCCGATTTCAGATCCCACGGTCTATTCCGAAACTGCAGGCACCGGAGCACTGGCGACCTACCAGCGATACCCGCCGCTCGTCCAGAACGAGGCATTGCCGCAATATCGGTCGAGTTCCAACCTGACCGGTCGCTACTATGTGGTGGCGAGCACGACGGACAGTAACAATCCGGCCATCACCACCAACCCCTACAGCTATACGACGACGCACTTCTATGAGGACGGACAGGTCAGCGACACGGGACGTGGCTGGCTGGGTTTTGCCGCAAGCACGCACACCAACGTCTCGATCGGCCGAACGACGACCGTTGCCTACAACCAGGCTTTCCCGCTCATCGGTCGTCCGCAATCGAGCACTGTGATCTGCGCCACGGCACAGGAGGGCCTTTGCTCGGCGGGAGACGTCCTGTCTGTCGACAGTTACCAGTACAAGTCGACGACGACCGAGGTATCGAAGGAGACCGGCTATAAGGCAACGCTCGTGCGACCCTCGTCGACGCGATCGGACAAATACCAGGGGGGCAAGTATCAGCATTCGCTTGGCCAGGTCTTTCTGTACGACACCTATGGAAATCGCACGCAGTCTGCCAAGCTCAACCTTGTCGACCGGTCAGGCAACGATCTTGATCCATCGGACAATGTCTACCGCAACATCGCCTATCAGAACGACCCGGCGAACTGGCGCTTCGGCTTCAGGCAGTTTGCAAAGACGACGCGCAATCCGTCGCTTTCCGACGTTCAGTCGTTCCAGCCGGCTGAAGACATTTCACTGGATAGCTGGGCCTATGATGACACTATGAACGTGGCCACGCGCGGTTCCTGGGATGAGGCGCGGCAGGCGTATCTCGAAACGACCTATTCCTACGACAGTTTCGGCAACCGCATAACGATGACCAAGCCCGGTTTGGCGACGACAACCTATGCGATCGAGCCGGCGTTCAACACCTATGTCCAGAAGATGTCCCAGCCGACCGGGGCGGGCGACACAGTGTTGCTGACGCAATATGGATACGATGCGCGTTTCGGCAAACAGACATTGAAGGTCGATGCCAACGGCAATCAGTTCACCACCTGCTATGACAGTTTTGGAAGACGGCAGACCATCCAGGGTCCGGCGCCTGAGGGAACCGACACAAGCGCGCTGGCGGCAACCTGCCTCTCGACATCGGTAACGGCTCCGGCCGGCCTCGTTCCCGCCAAGCTCGCGACACTTTCGACCTTCACCCATGGCTGGTCGAGCGGCGTGCCTTCGGTCACGCGCACGAACCTGACCCAGTGGCCGGCTGAGGGCAGCACGCCTTCGGTGCAATCGGTGACCTACCTCTTCGACGGGCTCGAACGCCGGTACCAGATGCTGACGCAATCGAGCGAGGGCGGTGCGGTCGATCGTGTCATGGAAGACATCACGTTCAGTGCCACCAACAAGGTTCTTCAAAGTGCCCTTCCCTACCTGACGGGCGATGAAGCGCTCTACGAAACGACAGCCTACGACCCTCTCGACAGGACGAGCGAGACCACGTTCCCGTGGCTGAACGGCGACGAGGTCCAAGCAATCGCCTCACAGACCAGCTACGAGATGACGGGGACCGGACAAACGGTAACGCGCACCATGGCAAGCGATACCGCCTATAGCGCAACCCTTGTCGAGGACCGTTCCTACTACGCCAACAAGGCGAAAGCGCAGACGCAGACATTCCAGGATCTGCGATCGCCTGGATTGCCGAGTGTCAAGACAAACTACGAGCGCGACGTCATCGGCCGCGTCACCGCGGTCGAGCCCCCACAAGATGGAGGCTCCACCACCGCGAAGTACACCTATGACAGCCTCGGTCGCGTTTCGGCAAAGACGCTGCCTGCACTCGGCGCCTCAACCTTCGAGTATGGTGCCAACGGGTACCTCGCAAAGAAGACCCAGGGCAACGGCACGTTCGCCTATTCCTATGACAGCGCCGGGCGCCAAACCACAGTGACCTATCCTGCCGGCATCTCGGTTGAATACGAGTATGACGGCGACAGCGTGGCGAATGGTCTTGGCCAACTGACGTCGGCCACCGTCAGCGGCCAGGCGGTCGATGTCTCGCGCTCCTTCGCATACGACGCTTATGGCTCGGTCGCAGATAGCACGCTTGAGGTTGGAAACCCAGCCGAGACCCTTTCACTAAACGCGCAGTTCGATCCGCAGAAACGGCCCACGAAAATTGAGATGTCCGATGGCACGGTCATCGGCCTTACATACATTTTGGATCACCTCGCGAGCCAATCCATTGCCGGCGTTCCGAAGATAACGCTCTCCGACTTCACCGCGATGGGGCAACCGCAAACCATCCAGTACGCAAACGGGGTCACCACCACACTGGAATACACACCGGATTTCGGGATCTCGAAACTTGGTGTCACGGCAGCGGGCCAGAACCTGTTCAGCGAAACCTACCAACTCGACCCCTACGGCTATCCGCTGAGCGTCAACGGCGCGTCGGCAAAATGGTCGAACTATACGAGGACGTCGAATTTCGAGACTGCGCGCCTCGGATCGGTCACGGACAGCAGGATCGCCGGCGGCGGCGAGACCTACCAGTACGACGGCGCCGGCAACCTGAAATCGTCAACCAATCTCTCGTTGGTGAGCAAGGGTTATCTGCTCGACCCGTCAAGCACGATCGATGGCCAGTCCCTCAACCCTAGCTATGACAACATGGGCAACCTTCTGTCGACATCGGCATCGAGCCTAACATTTAAAGCGAGCTATGACGGCCGAAACCGCCTTGAAAGCTTCAAGGCCGGCAGCGATGACAGTGCTGCTCAATACGCTTACGATCACGCCGGCAATCGTGTCTGGCGCAAGGATACGAGCGGCAGCAACTATCTCTATCTGTCGCCGCAATTCCACCAGATCACGGCCAATGGATCAACGACGTCCGAGGTAGTGCTGCATGGCGGCCTCGGCCCCGCCTACACTCGCAAGGCGACCGGCAGCACGGCAAATGAAAGCTACCTCCACGGGGATGCCCGCCATAGCTTGACCTTCACGACGGACACTGCCGGTTCGCCAACCGACTGGTTCCTCTATAACGCCTACGGCCTTCCGCTCGAACGCGCGGCAGGATCGCCCGACTACGGGTTCATGGGGCAACCCTTTGATGCCGATACCGGGCTTTATTATTTCAACCAGCGCTACTATCAGCCGGCGCTTGCAAGATTTACGAGGCCAGACACTCTCTATTCGGCGAGTATCTACCGGCACGACAGCGCGAACCGGTACGCCTTCATGCTGAACAATCCGGCCTGGGGCTTCGATCCGAGCGGCCACGGACTGCCCGCCTGCATCATCGGGCTTGGTGGTGGCGTCTTCGGCACTGCCGCCGGCATCTCGCAGACCGTCGATGGCGCAAAACAGAACAACGTGCTTTCGGCCGTGGGTGTAGGCGCGACGACCACCGTCGGCGGCATCTTTGCCGCGAGCGCCGGCGCATCCGCCTGCCTGAAGTACTATCGGGCACGCGTGGCCGGCCAGAACAATGGCGGCAACGATGGTGGAAACCAGGGCGGTCAGGATGGCGGTGGTCAGAACAACGGCCCACCTGACGGCAACGTCGCAAACAACGGCGACGTCGAAATGGACCAGATTGCAGCGCACGACGTCCAACAACCACCACAACGCATGGACGATGACAGCCAGAGCGAAGACGGTAGTGATCAACCCTCGTCAAGCAACTCTTCGTCAGAGAGCAGCGACGAAGAAGACGACAACGACGGCCTTGATGGCGGACCGAGAGACGGGGGCGGAAACGGCAGTGGCGAGACCGGCAACGGTTCGGGCACGACAAGTGATCCGCTCGCCGCGCCAAGCCAGTCGACCAGCGAGGCAATCGGCGAGACGGAGCTTGGTGCGAACTCCTCAAACAACCTGGAACTGCCAACCGTCGCGACAGCCTCCCAAAACAGCGTCAATGATGCGGCGGTCTCGAATTCGTCCTCGCTGGTATCGTCGACTGAGGGAGATGCCGGCGGTATCGAGGCCAGCATTTCCGTCTCGACGGGAAGCGAGATAGTCGAAACCACGGCAACGACGACAGGGATGGTGACGGAGATCGCGGCAGACACGACCGCCGCTGCAACCGGCGAAGCCGTTGCAGAAACGCTCCCGTTCTTCTTTCTGCTGTTTATTTGAAGCAGGTAAACGGCGCCACTCTGTCCGTGGGTGGCGCCGTACAAAGTCCGCGACCCCTTGCTGCCGCTTTATCATCGCCGCTCCGACCGCGCTAACGGAATTCGGGCGATAACGCGGGTTGATGGCGGGAAGCCCTGCATAAAGGGATATTACCGGCCCCACTACACGCCCGCCTTCGCCGCGCCCGTCTTCCGAACGATCGATCGATGCGACGTGTGCAAAGGCGCAGGATCACGAAGAGCCCATAGGTTACGACAATCACGAGGGCGAGATCGCGCAAGGTGCGCGAGAGCACCTCCCCTTCGGAGCCACTCAGGTTCGCAAATGTCGCGGGTGCCAAAGCCAGCTGCGTGGCGAACACGGCTGCCGATGTGACGGCGTGCTCGGCAAACAGCCGGGTAACGTCCGCCGCCCTCGCCCCAAGCGAATTACCGGTGATATCAGGCGCTGTATCTTCAACCCCTTCGTCAGCCCGACCGCGGGCGACTTTCTGCAGTTCATCGAGGAAGGCCTCGCGCGCATGATCGTCGCGCAGCACGTCGATCAGTTCCTGGAGCTTGGCGGGATCCGCCGACGGCTTCTCGGCAACGGGAACGACAATTTGCTGAGCAAGCGCGGGTATCGTCTCTGCGACAAAAGAGCGACAAGAAGCAACAAAACTCGGGTCAGGGAAAAGATCATCGGCTATGCTAGTCAGCGTGTTGGAGGAAACAAGGGGCGAGGAAACAGCTCATCGCCATTCGCCCTGGACTGCTACTGATCGACAACCAGGGCGCCCCATGACCGCGGGATCCCCAGTCGCCCTGATTGTTCCGAATTGAATAGCGCGCCCAAAATCGCGGCACACCGGCCCGCAGCCTTGACCAACAAAAAATGACCCGCCGCAGAACACGACGGGCCGAAGATCCGGAAATCTCTAAATTTTCATCTCTAGAATACGCCTTATGCAGTATATTATTTCGTGCACAGCCGTATATTAGCCATAAAAATACCACGAATCCCACCCTGAATCGCCACAATCTCACGGGATTGTGAACGTCCGAACTCGGTTAACCCGACGTAAAGGGCAGTGACGCAGCATGACAGAAACGCTGCCAAGTTGCATGACGCTCCCTAAATTGCTTTCTCAATAACGACCTTTCGGCTGAGACTTGGCAACCTTTCCGGACTCGTGAACATCTGCAAGACCATCATGGCCTCGGTTTTCGACTGCGCGCCTCTCAAGCCGTCCAGAACGCGCGCCGACCTGAACGGTCGGCAGAGTTTGGCGAGCGCAGGCAGGAAGCTTTGGTGCTCGTTCTTCGGCCAAAGCACCGCCAGGAATATGTCGACTGGCCTATCGTCAGGAGATGAAAAGTCGATGCCGCTGCGCAGTGTCATCAGCACTTTGGCAGGTGAGCGCAGAGCCGGCACCAGCGCATGCGGCAGGGCAAATCCTCCTCCAAAGCCCGTCGAGCCGAGGTCTTCGCGCGCGTGAAGGGCCTCAAACAGATCCCGCACCTCGATGCCGGTTCGGCCAGACAGATCTTCAGCGATCGTGTGCAGCGCCGATCGTCCATCAAAACACGGGGCTTTGATGATCAACTCTCGCTGCCAGTGGAAATCATCGACCTGCATCGCCCCTCCTTGCCGGCTTACATGGGTCAATTCCTCACCATGTGAGTTACAGTTTCCGAGAAAGCGGTTTTGGACGGCCATATCGCAACAACAATCTCAGGCTCTTGAGGGTTCAATCAACTCCGTTCACGATCGGTCTACAGCGCGCTTTCTCTCCCAACCACCACATGAAACCCGAAGAAATTGAGCGAATCGTCGCCTCGACCTTTATATCACATCGTGATATATGATTAGTATACTCCGGAGGGAGGAGGTTCGCGGGCGAGATGGCCAGCATATGCCACCAGGTCATCACGCTCGCGACGCCGGAAGCAAAACCCGGGCGTGGGGACGAAGGATTGCCGATCTTCAATCATGACAACATCAGTGGTCGGTCAGGCTATTTCTACCCTTCAGTGAAGGAAAACTCGACAGCGAACGGCGCGCTAAGCGATTATCCACTTTCAAAGGTCAATTCATGACAAGCAGGAGGCGTCGCAGGCTCTGCGCTCCACTGCCCGACGACATCAATGTGAAGAGTGAATATATTGCCGATCAACTCGGTCTATCGTTAGGCGACTTCGAGCGCTATCAGCACGCGGGTTTGGTTTCCGTGAGCTTGGAAAAGGACCGGCACATGTGTTGCGGCCTGCGACATCTGCGAGTTTGCCTGGGAAGTCGGCTGTTTGAAGCCGTGATCGACGATGAAGGAACGGTCCTTTACGAAGCCTTGAGGACCCTTGGCGGAACGGGGCGATCCAGCAGTTGAACGGCCTACATCCGGCCCTATCGAAGTCGGCTAGCCGTGCTAGCTGCGCCTGCGGCGGTCAAACACCCAATTTCCTTTGCGAACAACAGCTCCTGATGGCAAGTTTCAGCATCTTGCCGCGCAAACCAAGCCGGAAACATTCATGCCCCATCCCAAGCGTAAACTCAAAATCCTGCGCCGCTCCAAGGTCGTGCTGGGTTCTCGCGGCCAGTGGCGCACAAGGCTTGTTTTTTGGTCAGGGGCTCTGGCAATTGGGATTGTCAGTGTCGGCTTCGCCGAACTTGCAGATCTTGCACAAAACACGTTTGCCAGGCTCACTTCAGCGAGCAAATGGAGTTTTTGGGCGCCGCTCGCACTGACGCCCCTCGGCTTCATCCTGTCTGCGTATTTCGCGATCAGGTTCTTCCCCAACTCCCAGGGAAGTGGAATTCCCCAGGCGATCGCGGCACGCCATCTGGACGACACCGAGCGGCCGTTCCTCCTGTCGCTGAGGATCGCTTTCGGAAAGATTGTTCTGACCATCCTTGGGCTCTCTTGCGGTGCCTCGATCGGGCGAGAAGGGCCGACGGTACAAGTCGGCGCGTCGATCATGCTTGCTGCCGCTCGCTTCGGCGAGCTCCCGCACGCACGCGGGCTTATCCTCGCAGGTTCGGCGGCCGGAATTGCGGCGGCCTTCAACACACCCTTGGCGGGAATCGTGTTTGCGATTGAGGAGATGAGCCGCGCTTACGAGTCCCGTTCGAATGGGGTTGTACTCAGTGCAGTGATCCTATCGGGACTGGCCGCGCTCGCACTTTCGGGCAGCTACACTTACTTTGGCGTTTCAAGCGTTGCTCCAGCGCATTTGCGCGACTGGGTTTTGATCATCGTGTGTGGCATTGGCGGAGGAGCGCTTGGGGCCGGGTTCAGTGGCCTTGCTCTTCACCTGGGCCAACGCATTCGGCGCTGGGCCCAGCCGGACCAATTGAAGCGCACTATGGTTCTGGCCGGCCTTTGCGGACTGGGAGTTGCGGTGATCGGCATCACCTCGGGCGGCGCCACATACGGGACGGGGTACGAGCAGGCGCGGCATGCGATCGAAGGCTATGCGGCGCCACCTCTCTTTTTTATTCAGAAGCTGGTCGCGAGCTTCCTTTCGATGATTTCCACGATACCCGGCGGCATCTTTGCGCCGTCGCTCTCGGTCGGGGCGGGTTTCGGAAGCACGGTCGGGTTGATTCTGGGCACGAGCATCGGTCTTGGCGCGATTCTCGGCATGGCCGGCTACTTTGCAGGCGTTGTACAGGCGCCGATGACGGCCTTCGTCATCATCCTTGAGATGACCGGCGCCCACCAGGCGGTGATGCCCATCATGGCCGTTTCAATGATCGGCTATATCACATCACGAACTCTGTCGCGCGATCCGCTCTACCATGGCCTGTCGCGCGTCTTTGTGGCAGCCGCCATCCGGGCGCGGCGTGCATCGCAGAAGGCAGGTCAGGCGCCAGAAGGGAAATGAAGGTCGTATCGGGCGCCACGGTCGCTACCCACCCGGGTCATTTTGCGATCAGTTGCGCTCAACTAGCGCGTTTGCGCAAGCTCGCGAAGCCGGGTGAGCGATTCGGCCAGCAGTGGCTCGTTGGCGAGCATGGCGACCAGATGCCTTCTTGCCAGCGCGTCAAGAGCCGCCTCGCCCATCACGGTCAGGCCGACAAGGACACTTCGCTTGTCAACCGGCGATGGCGCTCGGTGCACGAGGCCGGCGGCCTCGAGCCGGTCGACGAGTTGAACCGCGCCGTTATGCTGCATCAGCATCTCTTCGGCGAGGCCTCTCATTCTGATACGGTTCTGTGGGGCGGTCTTGATGACCAACAGTGCCTGATACTGCTGCGACGTGATGCCCGCCCGCGACAGCTCGATCTCGCTACTGGCCAAAAAACGCCGCATGGCCAGTCTCACCCCTGCAAGGCCACTGAACACTCCAGGGTCGAGCGGCTCCCCGGAATTGGCCCCAGAAACTGAAGCCGCTGGTTTTACACGAACGCTGGAAGGCATCGAACGCATCCTTTATTTATATCATGATATGATATATAGTCGCCGCAACTCCGTGGGGGAGCTTCGCGAGCGCGGCAAACATAGCTACTTCGGTGGACGCCATAACACGCCGCGCTCGCGATTGTTAATTTTCAATCGTGTCATCGCGAGGGCGCAATTGAACAAGCTTACCGCAAGATGACGTTGGGGGGTGGATCTGCGAAGGGCGGCCCAATCCCCATGCGTGAAGGTGGCCTTTTCCCCCGGCGCCAAATTACGTTTGGGAGAGATGGCCTATGACGCGCAAGACATGGCGAGACCTGTCGCTGCCTCCCTCGAAGGATCTCTTCATCGAGCCATCCTATATTGCCGACCAGCTTGGCCTTTCGCCCGGAGATTTCGAGCGGTACCGCAACCTCGGCCTGATCAACGTTACCGTCGAATGCGGTTGTGGAGAACACCAGGACCTTAACCGCGTGCAGTGCCGCCTCGGCAATCGGGTCTGGGAAGCCATGGTCGACAGCGACGGGGCCGTCGCCTTCGAAGCAACAACTTACCTTCGCGGAAAACTAGCGAAGTTGAGCCGGGGCCGATAGGCGAGCGCCAATCCGTCAACGAACTCGTTCCACGCGCCAGAGATGATCGCCATCATTCGGCGGTGGATTTTTCAGGATACGTCTGCCGGCGCCCCAAGACCCGCGGCCGAGATGTCAGATCGATAACTGGCCCCTTTGTGACCGTTCGTTGCGCGATCGAAAGCACGCTGTCGAACAATTCGTCGCCTTCTGAAGATTTCGGCGCCGATGAGGTGTGCATGACACTAATCACCGACGTACCAGGGCACCTGGTTCGAATGGTGGCGTGAAACGAGTTCTTAGCCTGCAGATCCAAAGCGCTGGTCGGCTCGTCGAGGAGCAGAAGACCCGGCCGCAAGAGCAGAATGCGCGCGAGAATGAGCTTTTGCTTTTGCCCTCCGGACAAGAGCTGGTCCCAGGTCTGATTGGCTCGGCCCTCATTGGCAAGGTCATCTACAAAATCGGCAAGCCCGACTTCCTCCAATATCGTTGCAACGTCCGCATCATTGTACGACTGCGTGGGATCGGGCAGGCAAATCAACTCCTTTAGCGACGTCGACGGCAGATAGACGTCTTGCGCCGCATAGAGCGTGCGTACGTTTCTTGGCAGGATGATCGTGCCCCGCCCGTGCGGCCACAGGCGACTTATTGCTTTGAGCAAGGACGACTTGCCGCTGCCGGACTCTCCCAAAAGCAGCGCCCATTCGCCCCGCTCTACCCGCAGCCGATCCGTCGAAACGAAAGGCTCGGCTGCGCCCGGATGCATAAGTTCGACGTCCTGAATGGCCAGGCCTAGACGAGGGTCCTGGTTCTGGTAACGCAACTGCGAGCACCCGGTGCGCGCGTAGAATTCCTTTGGATGTTGGGCTTCTTCGATCGCCTCGGCAAGTTCTGTCACGCGCACTGCGTTCGCCCGCAATCTCGCGATATCGGGCATGACGTGAATGAACCAGGAACAGTCGTTGATAACCGCATTCGCAAGCTCAGCTCCCGTAACGTAGCCTTGGAGACTGATCCTGCTTTCAGCATAAGGAAGAAGTCCGGGTGCATAGGCGATGATGCGCGAGGAGAAGAAATTGTAGACGAGCTCGAATCCCATATAGCCTGCGGTGAGGAAATTCAGGCCGGCCCACGTTTGGTCGATGTCAGCATATCGTTGCCGGTTTATGCGGTTTTGCACGCCTTCGGCTTGAGTTGCAGCGACGTGGAAGCTTCGGTTCAAGAGCGTCGCGAGCTCGCGCCGATAACTTCCCT
>NZ_JAEPRP010000198.1:0-1840 GCF_016652895.1 Ensifer sp. SSB1 | reverse complement strand
CCGCTGTAGAATCGCGCCGAGCTTGACCGCAAGAAAGGTGTTCAGCGGCACGTAGGCCAGTACCGCTGCAAACGTCAGGCAAGCGCTCGCATAGCTCCCGAGGAACTCGAGCCCCGTGATTTCGGTGGAGTTCGCGATGATTTTACCGCCGACAAAATAGAGCGAGAGCGTAACGCCCGCGATCCCCATCGCGAGGCCGATGGCGCCGCCGGTCAGCCCCTTGATCGACTCCTGAATGCGCTGATCAAGGTTGTCGGGCACCGCCGTCGTGGAAGGGGTTCCTTCCGCAGCGCCGTTCTGGAGGTGGAAATGCGTATGGTTGCAGTCGAGGATCGCGCTGTTGAAGCGCTCGTCGAGCCACGCTCGCCACTTGCGATGAAGTGTTGTGGAGAAGTAGTGGCGGACCGCGATGAACCCGATTTCCTTGAGGACGACAATCGCGACCAGGGTAGCGGCGCTGCTGAGGAGCGCGCGAAGATTGGAGGGGTTTTGCGGGTGATGAAGAAAGGCGATTGCACTGATGAGATCCCCGGACGCTTCGGCAAACCAAACGCTCGCCATGGCCGATAACGCGGTCAGTACAACGATTATGGCTGCCAGCCCCCAGGCCTCCTTCCACCTCTCGGAGAACCAGTACGCACCCATGAGCCCCCAAAAACCGCGCATTGACGACACTGGGGTCAATTGTGACCGAATTTCACTGGACCGTCTCTGCCAGTTCAACAAATCCTCCTGGTCAGTACGCCTACACGCCTCTCAATCAATCGAAGGACAGTTCGCCCGGGAGCATGACAGCCATTCGCAGCTCTGCCTAAATTAGCACCATAGTGAAGCATATTAAGGCGCGTGCCTAGCCGCTCCACGGAATTGAGTTGTCGCAGTGTCCTTTTTGCGACATTCATCCGCCGACTGAGATCAAGGACACCGATATCGTCAATTCGCAGCACGTCGGCGTCGACATCCACAACAAGCAGAACGAGACGATCGGCGAGATTCATCGGTGACGGCAAGTCGGTGATCGGCTTCATCGCGAGCGTTGGCGGCTTCTCGGCCTCGGCGAGAGCTACGTCGTCATCGACCCGGTATCGCTGGCGCTTGCCAACGACAACGGCACCTGGAAGGCCTATATCGACACCAACAAAGATGACCGCTCCAACGCGCCCAAATTCGACAATGGGCAAGCTGAAGAAATAATCGGGCAGCCTGTCAAATGCGCGCTCGCGATGGCAGTCAGGGCTAGTCGCTCCGCGTAGTCGATTGATGCGAGAGCGCGCTTGGCAGTCCTTAAGTAGACACCCACCGCAACGGAGGTTGAGGCGGGATCAATCAGAGTGAACTGCTCGTCGGGCCTTCGACAGTTAGAGGCAGTTCCTTGAGGTCGATCAGCGCCTTCGCGCAGGTATCGGCGGCATTGGGAACCGGCGAGATGAGACCATCGACCGAAGCCCAGCCGCCATTTGTGATAAAATCGTCCCGTTCCCAACTGGATTTGGATTTGAGCTCCTTCAGATTGTCAGCCGCATTGGCGGCAGAAACGAAGTTGTGAACGCATATGTTTGAGATCAACTCCGCGCGAGCCGTCCTGACAGCTTGATCTGCCATGACGGACGCTCCGCCCGCGGTCATCCAGCCGCCCCAGGTGAAGCCCACGATCATCGTGAGCAGCGAAGCGCCAACGGTCGACCAGAACCAGACTTTCTTGGTGGGGCGATACTCGGACCACTTTCCATTGTTCCCTTCGGTCATAGCATCCTCCTTTTTAGAAGGATATATCATATCATGATATAAATTAGTCACCAAATCGCTCATACCGACATGGGTGTTCCGGCCCCCCGGTCTC
>NZ_JAEPRP010000197.1:0-13139 GCF_016652895.1 Ensifer sp. SSB1 | reverse complement strand
CCTGCTGCTTGCGCTTCTTGCGCTCGGGCGCCTGTTGTTCTTCAGCCTGCCGCGGAGCCCCCTCGTCTACAGCGGGCTGCTGTTCCTCAGCCTGCTGCTTGCGCTTCTTGCGCTGAGGCGCCTGTTGCTCTTCGGCCTGTCGCGGCGCGCCCTCGTCTGCACCAGGCTGCTGTTGTTCGGCCTGCTGCTTGCGCTTCTTGCGCTCGGGCGCCTGTTGTTCTTCAGCCTGCCGCGGTGCGCTTTCCTCGGAACCGGGCTGCTGCTCCTCAGCCTGTTGCTTGCGCTTCTTGCGCGACGGCTCTTCTGTCTGGCGCTGCGGCTCCTCGGCCTGCGGTTGCTGTTGCTCTGTCTGGCCTTCCTCCGCGGACTTCTGCTTCCTGTGCTTCTTGAGCAGCAGCAAATCCTCGGGTGACTGCTGGTCGGCCCCTTCCTGCGCGACCTGGAACGGTGCCATCAGGCTCTCGGCCAGCGCCGGCTGAACCACGAATGATACGGCAAAGACTGGCAAGGCCACCGTTGCGAAAAGTTTGGAAGGTATCGACATGTTCTATATTCCTCTTATTGGGAGGCCCCCGCGCCAGTTGCGCTTGTCACCGGCATCATGCCGGTCGAGCGGTGCGCCTTTACGCGCGCCACAAGGGGGCCATGACCCGCGGCTCCGACTTTTTTGTGTCAGTCAAAGGCTAGTCCAAACGCCGCAGCTACCGATCGGTTCCGCTTGCGGGCCTATTCAGAAACTGCCGACCGCAGGTCGCGCGCCATTTGTATCGATCCGAAAGGCGAAAATGCGGAGCGCGTCGACGGGCGCGCGAGCGGCTCGCCGCGGTTCATGTCTCGACCGCTTCGAAACTGCGTATTGACGGCTCCGTTCGGTACGCTCGAACGGTTCGAAATGACGGAGGAACTGAAACGAACAGGCGAAGGGTCGATTGCCGAACTGATCCTGAAGTTCGCCGCTGCGCGCGCTCCCGCGCAAGCCTCAGGCTCCGCCCAAGATGCGTTAGACGCGACCGGCGCGGATCATGGAGAAATAGTCGTCGCCGCCGACCTGACCGCCCTTGAGCGCTATCTCCAGGCCGTCCGAAGGACCGCCGTGAGCGATGCAGAGTGGCGATCCGGGTGTCTGCGGGAGGGGCATCTTCAGGGTCAGGGCGGAGATTCCCATCTCGCCCAGCGCATGGCTCGACGTGTCGCCGCCGGCGACAACGACCCGTGACAATCCGGCACGCGAAACAAGGGCGGCCTGGATGCGGCCGAGCGCCCGACCGAGACGATGGCGCGCACTGTTCGACAGATCGCCCCCCCTGTCGGCTGCCGGCCCGAGCGCCGTGTACAGGATGACGCTGTGTCCCTCCCTCAACACCTTGAGTGCAGCCTCCACGGCGATCGCAATCTCCGGCCCCTCCGTTTCGCGCGACAATTCAATGGGATCGAGCATGATGCCCTCGAAGCCGTTTCCAATCGCGTGCCGGATCTGCCGCTCCGTCGTCGGCGAAACGCTGCCGGAAACGACAGCAAGTCGGTCGACCGGGCCGGCTGCGACAAAGACCGGCTTGGCGCCAAGGATCCCTTCGCTTCGCCAGGCCGGCAGCAGCGCGTATTCGACGCCCGAGGAGCCGCAAACGAAGCGACCGTTCTCCCGTCGCTGGGTCCAGAGCAGCGAACCGGCGGCGGTCTGGCTTGCCTCGTCGAGGACGTCGAGAAGCATGATATCGGCCTTCTCCGGCCGGCCGTCCGCGAGAAGTGAAACGACATCGACGAGTGCCGATGACAGCTTCGTCTGACGGGAAAGATGCCGCAGCAGATTGGCCTCATCCATCGGCGTGACCGGATGGCGCGACATCACGGGGTGACGGTCAATGCGATAGTTCACGCCCTGGTATGCGGCAAACAGTTCGCCGAACGCCGTATAGCGGCGTATCTGCGGGGCGCCCACGATGAGCGGCACGGTCTTGGCGCCGAAGACGTTGCGGCCGATCTCAATCGCGCGGCCGATACTGCCGACATGCGGAGCGGAATCGAAGGTCGAGCAAACCTTGTAGTGGCAAAGGTCTGCATCCAATGTTCTCAGCCATTCAAAGGCTTCGCGCAGACGCACGTCCATCCATTCCGGCGTCTCGCTGCGGCTCGTCCCGGCAAGACCGAACGCGCGCGCCCCGGAGAAACGCGATGATAACGCCGCGTCCGGCACCTTCAGAAACAGCACGGTTTCGACGCCATTGGAGGACAATGCCTCCATGACGTCCGTGGAGCCGGTAAAATCGTCGCCGTAGTAGCTGATCAGCGGTCGCGTCATGTCTCAGGCCGCCCTGCCATCTGCAAATTTCTCTATGGATTGCGCAAGCTCCGGGTGGTCCTTCGCATAGGTTTCCAGTGGAACTCCGGCGACGGCTGCTTCCCATGCCTGCTTGACCGCTTTCACACCGGCGCCAGGGCCACCGGGATGACTGACGATACCGCCGCCACATAGATAGAGAAGCTCGGTCGAGCCTCCCGTGGCCGCGATCGTATCCGGTGCCTGTCCACCCCATTGGCCCGAGCCGATTACCGGCAGCACCACGTCGCTTTCGGAAAACAACGGCGTACTGACAGCCCTATAGGAGCGTACGAAACTCTCATCCGGCTCCCAGTATTTTACGCGAATGCCGTTGATCTGGAATTGGTCCACACCCAGCAGGCGCCAGAACTGCTGCCAGACGGAAAACTCGAAGCCAAGGCCGGCATGGCGCGTGAGGATGTCCCAACCGTTGCGATGGGCATGCAACACGAGGCCCGAGCGCTTGCGCAGGAAGGCGAGACCGCCGAACCCGATCGAGTTGATATTGACCACGGCACAATTTCCGCCGGCTTGAAGCACCATGTCATGATTGCGCATCATCTCGTCCGGATCGGCATGACTGATGCCGAAAGCATACATGACCTTCTTGCCGGTCTTCTGCTCGTGATCGAGAATGCGCGGCATGATTTCGGCCACGCGCTCTTTTAGCGGCGAATAGGCCGGGCTCATCAGCTTTTCGTCATCCTTGATAAAATCGACGCCTGCGTCGATCAGCTCGCCAACCATCTCGGCGGTCTCGCTCGGCCGCAATCCCAGCGCCGGCTTGACGATGGTTCCGATGATCGGGCGCCCGCTCACCCCCGTCAGCGCAAAACTACCGCGCGCGCCGAACTGCGGACCGAGATGCGCCGCAGCGAACGCCTCTGGCAGCTGCATGCCGACCACGCGAATGCCGGTCATGCCCTTGATCGAGAAGACACCACCGATCGCGATCGTCATCAATGCCGAGAGATCGGTGCCGATGGCATCCAACGGGAAATCAATGTCGACATCCGCCCTGTTGAAATGGATGGCGCCGTGGGCCTCATCGGGAAAGGAAGCGCGATCCGACGAAGGCAGGCTGCGGAGGCCGACAACGCGGGCGGCCACTCGCGCCTTCAGTTCCTCTGTCTCGCCTGGCAATGCGACGAAGGTTCCCGTCGATTGATCGCTGGCAATCTTGGCCGCCAGCGCTTCCACCGAGCCAGGCGTCTCTATGCGATAGGTCAGGCGGATCATGGTTCTCTCTCAGGCCCAAGTTAAAGCTTGCTAACTGGTATAATGAGTATTTATGTTATTGCAAGCCATCCGCTGACAGGCTATTGCGGCGATGGAACTTGATGCATATTCAAACCTGTCGAAATCAGGTGACTCATGAACGTCGTTTCCGAACCGATTGTGCGCAAGAAACTGTCCGACGAGGTCTTCGCTCGGCTGAAGCAGATGATCGAAGCCGGCGAACTCAAGGCGGGCGACGATATGCCGTCCGAACGCGAACTCATGGAACGCTACGGTGTCGGTCGTCCGGCCATTCGCGAAGCCATGCAGGCGCTCGCCGGAAAGGGGCTCGTCGAAATCTCGCAAGGCGAGCGCGCCAAGGTGCTGCGCATTACCGCCGAATCCATCATCAAGCAGGTCGACCTGCCTGCAAAACTGATGCTCTCCGGTTCCGCAGACACGCTGGAGCATCTGAAGAACGCGCGCATCTTCTTCGAGCGCGGCATGATCCGTGAGGCGGCGGCCAAGGCAACCTCGTCGCATATCGCCGAACTTCACGCACTTCTCGACAAGCAAAAGCAGAGCCTTGGCGACGCGGATGCCTTCATCGATGCGGACATGGAGTTTCATCAGTGCATCGCGAGGATTTCCGGCAATCCGATCTTTGTCGCCGTCAGCGGCGCGATGCTGGGGTGGCTGAAGTCCTACCATACCGAAATGCTCATCTGGACCGGTCGCGAGAATTTCACGCTTTCCGAACACGAGGAAATCATCCGCGCCATCGAGAGCCGCGATGCCGATCTGGCCGAGCAGGCGATGGTCAAGCACCTCGAGCGCTCGCGCGCGCTCTACGCTCTCAAGACCCAGGGATAGCGCTCAAAGAGCGACATCGACACAGGCGTAGGGCGCCAGCATAAGCTGCTGCTGCACTGCGAGCTCGCCACCATCCGCGATCGTTGAAACCTTACTTGGACTTGCCGGCAAGGCGACCGTCTGCTCGTCGCAGGTGATATTCGCCAGGAGAAGCCGCTTCTGGGTGGCAAGTCCCAACACGGCATCTGGCCGGGACGTCTCGACGGCAAACAGGAGCTCGTGGGACAGGGACGCAAGTCGCGCGAGGACATGCGCCAGCGGTCGCAACTCGCCGCTGATCGTAGCTTCCCCCTGACCGGCCAAAAGCCCGAAGGGGCCGACAAGGGTCGAAAGGGTGAGAACGTCCAGCGCCGCCGGCGCAACCGTTGCCGCATAGGCCAGTGTCCAGGCAGCGCCGAACTGGCCATTGTGCCGGGGGTCGACATTCGCCATGGGGATACGCGATCCTGCCGGGTTGTCCTTCGTGGCGCTGCCGTAAGGATTTTGACGCATCGCGATCGTCGAGGGCCCAATGCGATACGGCTTGTTGCCGTAGATAGCACGGGTAGAGCTGACGACATGACGCAGCGCCTCGAAGGTCTGCATGACCGAAAGATCATCGGCAGCATGCACGAGCGGGTTCGTCGCGTGGCTGATATAGTCGATCTGATCCGGCGGCACGCGCTTGCGATTGAGCTCGGTGAAGTAACTCATCATTCCACCACCCAGCCGAAGATCGGGAAAGGCAACGCGCGCAGCAGCGTAGACGTCGCCAAGTGCTGGACATTCCGGCCACTTGCTCCCCGGCGGTGTCGACTGTCGATCGACAGACGGGCAAACAAACAGCGTATCGAGCTGGAGCCTGGCCTGATCGACCATCGCTGCAAAGTGCGCCATCTCTTCGCCGAGGGGCCTTAGGCAAGGCACCGCAAGCTCCAGCGTCACCTTGAGGCCCGAACCGGCCGCAATCGCCGCGTAACCCTTCAGTGCCTCGATGCCATGCCCTGCAGCGGGATCGAAATGGGCGATCAGATGTTCCGCCCCGATGGCCTTCAAGATATCGAGCGAAGCCAACTCTTCCCGGAGACACTCGGGTCGCAGCCCTACGCCAATCGCGGGAAGCCTGACATTCGTCGGGATGAGCCTGACGGATATCGCATCCGAACGGTCGGCTACAATCTCCGCATTCCTCTCGGCAAGGACCTCCACGGAGATCCGCTGACTGAAGCGCTCACCCATCGGCACGAGATAGGGCCAGGGCAACGCCAAAGGCCGCACGTACGTCTTGTAGGAGGCATCGGTCCAGTTGCGTTGATCCTCCATCTCGAAGACATCGCCAATGAACTTGGTTGTCGCCATGATACCGGGCGCCACACGGTGGGTGATCTGAGCAATGTTCTTGAATGGTTGCCACGGTTCGATCGTATCGGGCCAGCGTGCCTCTTCCACCGAGCCGTCATCGTGCGTAATTGCAACTGGTTCTCCTGCAACACCGATGACCGGATGCAGGACCACGAAACCAGCACGGGCGGTTTCGAAATCCGCATCGCTCACACAATCAGCAGAGAAATGCACGCTGGTCGCCGTGCCGGAGATCGCGACATCGCAATCGAGATTGGCACCGGAAGGGGCTGTAAAGCGTGCGGCATAGGTGAGTGCGAAGCCTCGCCCGTCTTCCGTGAGCCTCAGATCGCTCAGCCGAGCCCGGCAGGTGCCCCAATCCTTGTCGCGCACGAGGAACGAGATTGCACGCAGCACCTCATGGCCACCGAACCGCAAGCTGCGCAGGTTGCCGTCCTGAAAGTCGATGCTCAGTTTGCCGGCGACCAGCGTGCGGCTTTCCGGCTCGCATTCGGCAGTGCCATAGAGCCGAAACAGCTCATCCTTCATCGCAACAGGTCTCCGACGACGACGGTCTCTTCGCACTCGGCGCTGAGATAGGCAGCCTCCACCAATGCGAAGGTCTTGAGGTTGTCGCGCCCAGACGTATCAGGCGCGTGGCCGGAAGCCAGCCGCTCGATCCAGTGTCTCTGGATGAGAGCGACGCTCTCCTGGATGTTGTGCCACGGCTTCGACGCCCAGGGCAGCAGGTTCGGCGCGACGTCGCGTTCGACCGTTCCGGCCGGACCGTGGACGGTGAGCTTGTAGCCGAGCCCAAGGCGCAGCGTACCCTTGGTTCCGTCGACCTCGATCAAGGTTTGCGGGAACGGCTCCTCGGCAAGTTTCGTCGCATAGCTGACGTCGACGATCGAGGTGACACCGTTGTCGTGGCCAAGCATCATCGTCGCCACATCCTCGCCGGCGATATCCGGATTGATCCGGCGCGTGCGGGCAGACAGGCTGAGGGCGTCACCGAACAGAAAGCGGGCGATATCGAGCGAATGGATGCCGAGATCTTCGATGATGAAGCGCTTGCCCTTCGCAAGATAGGGCTGGCCGGAAAACACGTCGAAGCTGGAGCGGAACGACACGCGCCCCCAGAAGGGGGTGCCGATCTCGCCACTGTCGATGACTTCCTTGACGGCCAGGATGGGCGTCTGCCAGCGGAAGTTTTCGTGGATCATCAGCGCGATCCCCGCCTCTTCCGCCGCTGCCACCATCACCTTGGCATCGTCGAGCGTCGGCGCGATGGGCTTCTGGCAGATCGCCGGCACTTTGTGGCGCGCGGCGAGTTCGATGAGAGCACGATGACTGCCAACGGTCGTGGCAATGTCGACGAAGTCGAACCCACCTTCTGCGAACATCTCATCCGCCGACGCGTAGCGGCGAGCGACGTCGAATTGGTCGCCAACGATCTTGAGCCGCTCGGGATCGCGATCGCAGATCGCCACAATCTCGACGTCCGGCAGCTCGCGCCAAGCATGCATCTGGTTGATGGCGAAGAAGCCGCAACCGATCAGCGCGCCCTTGATCCTCGCCATTTTCAGCCCGCCTTTGCCATTTGCATGAGCGCGACACGCTGCTGCAGGCGGCGCTGAGCCTGGTCCACCACGACGGCCACGATAATCACCAGCCCCTTGATCACCATCTGCCAGAATGAGCTCACACCCATCATCACCAATCCGTCCGAGAGAATGCCGATCACGAATGCGCCGATGATCGTGCCGCCGATCGTGCCGCGACCGCCGGACATCGATGTACCACCGAGAACGGCGGCTGCAATGGCGTTGAGTTCGAGATTGGTGCCGGTCGCCGGATGCGAGGCCATGAGTTCCGACGAAATCACCAGTCCGACGATCGCCGCGCAGAAGCCGGAGAACATGTAGACGAACATCTTGACCCGATTGACCCGGATGCCCGACATGCGGGAGGCACGCTCGTTTCCGCCGACAGCGAAGATATGCCGCCCGAGCGGCACGAAGCGGGCGAAATAGGCAGCCCCCGCAGCCACGGCGATCAGGATCCAGACCGACACGGGCAATCCCAGGATCGTGCCGGAGCCGAGATAGCTGAAGCCCTGATTGCCGAGGTCCTCGCGACCCGTGAGATTGGGCAGGGTCTGGCCGTCGGAATAGAGCAGCGCCATGCCGCGCGCGACATACAGAGTGCCGAGCGTCGCAATGAAGGGCGCTACATTCAATCGGGTGATCAACAGGCCGTTGACCGCGCCGATCAGGATACCGACGACCGCAACGATGACGGCAACCTCGACGACGTTGAAATACATCGTGTAGCCGAGAGGCAGCGCCACGCCGTACATGATCAGGCCGCCCGCGATCATGCCGCAGAGACCGACGATCGAACCGACGGACAGGTCGATGCCGCCGGTGATGATGACGAAGGTCATGCCGATCGCGAGAAACGCGTTTTGCGTCGCATGCTTCGTCATCAGGATCATGTTCGCAGTCGAGAGGAAGTTCGGCGCAGCTATCGAGAAGAAGATAATCACCGCGAAGAGCGCAATGAATGTCCTCAGCTTCATCAGCGTGAGGAGCGCCGAGCCGCTGGAGAAGCTGTCGGCGGCGGCAGTTTGCGTTGCTGTCGTCATCACGCATGCATCCTTTTGGTTTTATGTCCCTCTGCGGAGGCCGAAACGATCATTTCTTCGGTCGCGTCCTTGCTGTCGACAACCGTGACCAGCCGGCCATTGCTCATCACCGCAATGCGATCGGAAAGCGCCATCACCTCTTCGAGATCGGAGGTGGAAAAGAGGATTGCCAGCCCCTCGCCCGCCAGGCGGCGCATAGTGAGGAAGACATCGGCCTTTGCGCCGACATCAATGCCCCGGCTCGGCTCATCCATGAGAAGGATTTTCGGTCCGGTCATGAGCGCCTTGCCGATCACGACCTTCTGCTGATTTCCACCTGACATCGACGTCACGTCGAATTCCGGGTTCTTCGCCTTGATCGAGAGGTTGCGGATGGCATCGGCGATCGCCTTTGCTTCACGCGCAAGGTCGATGTGAAAACCAGCCTTCAGGAACTGTCCCAGGCTCGCCATCGTCAGGTTGTCGGCGATCGACATGGACTGAACCAGCCCCTCGCGCTGCCGGTCCTCGGGGATGAGCGCCAGCCCCTCACGGATGCGCCGGGTGGTATCCCCGCCCTTGAGTTCCTTGCCTTCGACGTAGATCTTGCCGGTATAGTGTTCGTGCCGCCCCATGACGCATTCGAAGAGTTCCGAACGGCCGGCCCCCATCAACCCGTAGATGCCGAGGATCTCTCCTTTGCGCACACCGATCGAGACGTGATCGACGGCAAAGCCGCCCTGCGCCCTCGGCAGGCAGATGTTCTCGGTACGGAAGATCTCTTCGCCTGGCTTGTGATCGACCTTCTTCGCAAAGTCCTTGGCGTCCGAGCCGATCATCGAGCGGACGATCCAGCGCGTATCGATATCCTTGACCATGGCATGGCCGGTGATCTGGCCATCCTTGAGCACCGTGATGTAGTCGCCGATACGCATCAACTCTTCCAGCCGATGCGAAATGTAGACGATCGCCACACCACGCGCCTTCAGATCAGCGATCACGCGGAACAGGACATCGACCTCAGCCGCACTGAGCGCCGAGGTAGGCTCATCCATGATCAGGATGCGCGTGTCGAGCGATACTGCTCGCGCAATCTCGACGAGCTGCTGCTGGCCGATCGGCAGATCTTCCGCCAGCGTCTCGGCGGAGATCCCTGCCTCCAGGCGGTCGAGGAACGCATTGGCTTTCTTGACCTGGCCGCGGTGATCGATGCCACGGATACCGCGGGTGATCTCGCGGGTCGCAAAGATATTCTCGGCAACGGAAAGGTTGCCGAAGAGGTTCAACTCCTGAAAGACGATACCGATGCCGTGCTTGACCGCATCGGCGGGACTGTTGAGATGAATGAGTTCGCCGTCCAGCCAGATTTCGCCGAGTGTCGGCCGTTCCACGCCGGCGATAATGCGCATCATCGTCGACTTCCCGGCGCCATTTTCACCAACGAGGACGTTAACGGCCCCACGACGGAGTTTCAGATTGGCCTTCTTCAGGGCCACGATGCCGGAATAGGCCTTGGTGACATCCTTGAGTTCGAGAATGACATCCTCATTCGTATCGCTCATGCCCCACCCCCGACGGTGATCGTGGCCGGCACGAATTGTGGCAATTGGCCCTTGGCCGGCAGCGGATAGGCCCCGGTCGCCTTGATCGTCTTGCCTGTCAGACCGTCACGCGGCAGCTTTTCGAGCAATGTGCCGTTCACATGGGTGTTGAACGATTTGCCGTATTGCGCCCATTCGATCTGGTTCTTGAACTCGTTGAAGTTCACGAATGTGAGGCTGTCGCGCAGCGCCGTGCCGCGAATGGCGGGACCGATTGAAACGCGGACATCCGCCTTGCCGTCACCATCGACATCCACGTCGACATAGGCTGCTCGCGATTTCGTTTCTTCCCCGACGATCACACCGTCTATTTTTGCCGCAAAGGTCCAGGGCGCGTTGCCCTGCTTCTCCTTATGCCCATACTTCTCCGCCGCAGCGTCGACGTCACGTGCGGCAAGCGCCGAGACCTCCTGGAAGACACCGGCGCGTTGCTCGAGATAAGGCACGACCTTCGTGTCCCAGGCATCGGCAACCAGCTTGTCGGGATTGAACGCCTCAGCCGCCGTCTGCCTTTGCTCATCCTCCGTTTTGACGAGCTTGCAGCCGCCAAGCGCGAGCGCGCCGGCAAGCATGAGTGCGCATGCAGCCTGAAATCTGGGCATTCCCATTCTCCGTCATGAACAGTGAACGCAAGGCGGGGATCGGCCCGCCTTGCGCAGTCGCGGGAAGATTACTGGGAGAGCGCGAAGGTCTCGAGCTTGTCGGCATTGTCAGCGGTGATGAGCACGCAGTCCATCAGCTGCTTCTCTTCCGCCGGAGCCTTGCCGGTGGTGATGAAGTCGTGCGCCTGCTGCACAGCAAGCTGGGCCTGCGCGTAGGCCGGCTGCATGACGGTTGCCTTGATGCCGCCGGTGTTGATCGAGTCGCGCACGTCGTTCGAACCATCGAAGCCGACGACGATGACGTCCTTGCGCCCGGCCGCCTGGAGCGCTGCGATCGCCCCCATGGCCATCGTGTCGTTGCCGGCGATCACGCCCTGAATGTCGGGATTGGCCTGAAGGATCGTCTCCATCTTGGAGTAGCCCTCGGTCTGGCTCCAGTTGGCCGACTGCTGGGCAACCATCTTCATCTCCGGAAACTCGTCGATGACGTCGTGGTAGCCCTTGGAGCGGATGCCGGCGTTAAGATCGGCTTCGCGGCCGAGCAACTCGACATAGTTGCCCTTCTCACCCATCAGGCGGACAAACTCTTCCGCGCCGAGCTGGGCACCCTGGTAGTTGTTCGAGACGATCTGCGAGACGGCAATGCCGGTCGCGTTGATCTCGCGGTCTATGAGGAAGGAGGGAACGCCTGCATCCTTCGCCTTTTTCACCGCGGCAATTGACGCCTCGGATCCGGCATTGTCGAGAATGATCGCCTTCGCGCCGCGGCCGATTGCGGTATCGATCAGCTGCGACTGCTTGTTCGCGTCGTCGTCATGCACCAGCACCAGCGTTTCATAGCCGAGTTCTTTCGCCTTTGCCTCGGCACCAACCGCTTCCGCCTTGAAGAAAGGGTTGTCATGGCTCGGCGTAATGATGGCGATGAGGTCTGCCGCGAATGCCGGCATCGCGGCGCTTGCAACCAGGACGGCAGCGAAGCCGACGGTGATCAGTCTGCGGGTAACTTTCATATTCTCCTCCCAGTTAGGCACAAGACTTCCTCGGCCACCCCTCCATTGAAAGTGGCCCTCCCGTGCGATTGCTTGTTTCGGGCGAAAGCGCGGCCTCGAACGGCGCGCAATTTTGCCGTTTCGTCAGGTGATGCGATGGATGCTCGCGGCAATTTCTTCCGGCTCGAAGACCCGCCTCCAGTCGTCCTTCATGAGCACCGGCTTGCCGAATTCGATTGCCTTGTTGCAGGCGTCGGAGAACACTCCGGGCGTTTCCTCGAAGATGACCGCGCCAAGCACATTCATGTGGCCGAGCAGGAAATCGCGGGCCGCCTCCTTCGGAACACCGCGGCGAACGCATTCGTCCATGGCTTCGCGCATCACGACGAGCAATGAAGCGCAGACCGTTTCGGAAAGGCCCGGCTCGAGCAGCGCCATCTGTTCGACCGTGACGCGGTGCGAGCGCATGACCGGCGCCCATATGACCTTGGCAATCTCCTCTCCAAGGGCATAGGCGCTTTCTGGGCCCTGCATCAGTGCGGACACGATATGCTGCTTTGCCGCGATGCCGCCGAAGAAGTCGCGCTTGGCGGCCGGATCGGTCTCATCATTGAAGATGGGCGGGTGGCAGGGGTGCGTGACGAAATAGGTCAGGTCGGTGCGCGCCGGCAAATGGCCTGCAAAGGGTGCTGCAGCATCGAGCGCAACGACCATGGTACCCGGCTGCAGCTTGTCTGCGATTGCAGACGCGACCGTGCCGATCACCGTATCGGGAACGGCGAGGATGACGACGTCGGCGCCCTTCAGACCTTCATCAGCGGTAACGCAGGCGATGCCGAGCTCATTCGCAAGCCGCGCTTTTCCGGCCTCACTGACTTCGACATGCCGGACATCGAAGCGCGAACCCTTGAGGTTCTTGGCGAGCCGATAGCCCATTTTACCACCGGCACCAAACAGCGCGATCGATGTCATCGAGACCTCCCTAAATGCCGCACACCTCACCACCTCGGTCAGGTGCAAATCTCACAGCGCCATTCATCCGGCGCCGGGAGATATATTTCTCAACTGGTATAACATGTCAATAACTACCCTTGAGAATATGTTGCCGTAAGTGGTCATTGGAGGTGACGCGACGCGCCGGGAGGCGTAAACGCACATGCCGGGCGTCACCGGGCCACGATTGGGGAGGGAGCGCGCCAGGCAGCCAACGCCACCCGATCGCCGCATTGAATTCCGCATCAGAGTAAATCTGGGAGATGTCATCCTGGAGAATGGCGACGACATCTTCCGCGACGGCGTGAACGTCGCGGCAAGGCTTGAGTGGCTGCAAGGCCGGGCGGCATCGCCGTGTCGGCCGCGATGCGCGATCTTGAAGAAAAGGAGGACTCACGCGATTTGAGCTAAGCGGAAATAATTTCCGCTTCGGCTGTCTCATTGACGCGAAATGTAATCGGCGGCCAATATTGTCGCCGCGCCGCTCACGATAAAGTGAGTGCTCGCCCAGAATAAGCGCGCAGCTTCCTCGGTCTCCTACTCCGGCGACGGACGTTCGAAAGGAGAACGGAAATGCGCAAGGACGAACAAGTGACCGAT
>NZ_JAEPRP010000015.1:0-66446 GCF_016652895.1 Ensifer sp. SSB1 | reverse complement strand
GCGGCCAAGCCAGAGCTGATCCTGTGCGACGAACCGACCTCGGCGCTCGACCCGCTGGTGGCCGAAGGCATCCTGAATCTGCTTTTGAAGCTTCAGGAGGAAACCGCTGTTTCCTATGTCTTTATCACCCACGACATCGCCATCGTGCGCGCGATCGCCGACAGTGTCGCGGTCATGCATCGCGGCCGCCTCGTGCGGTTCGGGCCGAAGTCGAAGGTGCTGTCACCGCCCTTCGACGATTATACCGACCTCTTGTTGAAGTCGGTTCCGGAAATGGAGATCGGCTGGCTGGAGCGTGTCTTGAAGACACGCCGCATGGAAAGCGCCGGCAACTGAAACCACCGAAATGATCTGAAAGGGAAGCCGCCCGCCGCGCAGGCGGTCGGCTTTTCTGCCCCCAGCATTCCGCAGGGCGCAACCCTGCGAGCCTGTCACGCCGCATCGCACGCTGTCACGGCGTGGCGGACGACTTCGCTGTTTACCCCTTTGATGCGGACCAGCCTCAATGCTGCCAGAAGGGCTTCTTGACCTCGGTGTCGACCTGCTTTTCCGTCAGGCCGATATCATCGATCAGCTCCGGCGCGTCGGCTGCCATATGGGCAAGCTGATCGCGGTAGTGCTGGCGATCGTCCCACATGGCAAAGAGGCGCTTTGGGTGAAACCACTTGGTGATGCGGCTGTCGCCGGGCTCCGCCGTCTGATCGACGTCCTCGGATACGGAGTGGTAGAAGTCGGACATGCCTGACAGAAGCTTGCTCATGGTCGTCCTCCCGCGTGATGTTCAGTGCAACTCTAGCCTCATAGAGCTATGCGGCAATCGCGCATGTGCGGTGTTTTGCGTCCAGCATTTGTAGTATTTTGCTGGAGCCGCAGCAGAGTGAACGAGAGGAACGACAAGGAGGCAGGTATGGCCCGCATCCTGACGCGTCGCTTTGTGCCTGCGCTCCTGTCGGATCGCGAGCGCGCAGTCGCCGAGCGCTTTGCTGCTGGCCTGACCTATCGCCAGATCGGCGAAGCGCTCTGCATCGCGCCATCGACGGTGCGCAGCCATCTCGCGACCATCTATGGCAAGCTCGGCGTTCGCAACAAGATCGAGCTCGCGTCGGAGATAGCCGGGCCCACGGAGGCAAGGGCCGCGGCCGTCGTGGAGGAAGGACCACCGGTGCTCGCCCTGTTCCCGATCGAAAGCCTCAACGAGGAGCAGCGTTGGCGCCGGTTCGCCGACGGCCTCTCGTCGGATATCTGCGTCGATCTCGCGCGCTACGCCGATCTGCCCGTCGTCGCCTTTCACACCATGAAGCTGCTCGGCAACCGTCCGGAAAGCTACGATGACCATGTCCAGGCGATCGGCGCGACCTATGCGGTCACCGGCCAGGTGCGCGCCGACGACCGGCAGGTACGGCTGACGATCCAGCTCTCGGAAACGCGTTCCGGCATGACGCTGTGGAGCGAACGCTACGACCGGCCGATCGGAGACATCCTTGCGCTTCAGGACAATCTGACGGAGTGCGTCGTCAACGCGCTGGCCGGCTGCTTCGGCAAGCTGGCCGCACTCGGGCGCAACGCCAGCCGCAACAAGGCGCCCTCGAACCTGCATTCCTATGATTACTATCTGCTCGGAGCCGAGCAGCTCAACCGGTTCAGCGCGGAGGGAAACGCCGCGGCGATCCGCCTCCTCACGCGGTCGCTGGAACTGGACCCGGCCCGGGTAAAAGCGTGGATCGAACTGGCCTATGCCTACTCCGTTCAGGCCTGCAACGGTTATGGCATTGACCTTGGGACGAGCATCGGCAACTGGCAGTCGGCAGTCGAACAGGCCCTGCGGCTCGATCCGACGAACCCGTTCGCCCACACATGCCTTGGTGACCTCAAGGCATGCATGGGAGATCTCAAGGGCGCCGCCGACGCCCAGATACTCGCGTTCCAGCACGGCAAGCACAATGCAGACACGCTGGCGCTTCTGGCCGGAAGCAAGGCTTTGGTCGCCGGAGATCCGGACGAAGCGATCGTGTTGATCGAAAAGGCGCTGTCCCTCAATCCGTTGGCGCCGCCCTGGTACTACGGCATGCTCGGCCGCGTCCTCTTCGTCACCGGACGCCATGCGGAGGCCCTTTCGGCGCTGGGGCGCAGTTCGCAGGAGGCGCCGAACACCCTCATGTTCCAGGCGATGGCGCAGGCGTTTGTCGGGCAATCGTCGGAAGCGGCAAGCACCGCGCTGAGGCTCAAGGCCGAGTTCCCGCTGTTCTCGGTCGACCGGTTCATCGCCGGCTACCCGGTCACCAACCCTCCGGCGCTGCAAGCGGTCCAGGAAGGATGCCGGCTGGCCATGTTCGACTAAGGCAGAGACAGAAACGGCGTCACACGCCTCATCGGGTTTCGGCAGACAGGTGCAGCATCACTTCTGCCGGCAGTCGACGTCGCCCACCCTCTGGGCCGCCTCGCCTTCAAAGGTCACCGTCGCCTCGCCCCTCGCCGAGCAATCGCCCTTGGCGCCGCTGCCGGCGCGGAAATGCACGACCGGCTGCCCCTCAATCATGATGCTCGGCACCACCTCGTAAAGTTCCGGCGGGCAATTGGCGACGTCGGAGAGCCTGAGCGCCGGCTGGCCGCCGATCATGACGCTGGATGCGCCCGAAAGTGCGCAGGACGGAATCGGCGCACGCGCCTCCTCGGCCATTGCCGGTGGCATCGGCCATGCGATGCAAAGGCAGGCGATAACGGCCGGTGCGGATTTCATGGTCCCCTCCTCGATATACCCGTTTCGTCGAAACCTATCACATGGCCAAGGCCCGGCCTCAATATTCGGTCGGCACGGTCAACAGCTCGGCATCGGGCGTATCGAGGAAGGCGCGGACCGTCTGCGGCATCAGCCGTGAACCGAAGGAAAGCACACCGCAGCGCGAGAGCATCTGCCGCAGATCCGGCTGCTGACCGAGATAGCGCCAGATCATCCGGGACGCATAGGGCAGGTTTTCCTTGCGCCAGGAGACCCCCATGGTGGTGCCGCGCAGATAGACCCGCTGATGCACTTCGAAAGGCAGAAGGATCGTCTGCGCCAGCATCGGCTCCCGCCCGATGCTGCGCTCGGCGATGAAGATGCGGTTTCGCCAGAAGGTGACGAGCCCGACATATTTCGAGAACTGCTGGATCTCGTTGACGGGATCGCGGATGCGCTCGATCGACTTCACCCGGATCGACCCCGCTTCCTCGTGGATCCGCGCGCAGGAGCAGACGACGAGCCCCGGCCAGGACGGGGAGACGTGATAGGTCTGGTAGTAGCCGATGTGGCGCCGGAGACCGGTGATGTCACCGGGAAACCCCTCGAGCAGCAGCCCCGCCTCCGACCGGTCGCGATCCGGCCGCATCATCCGCGCCTCGAACTGTTTCGCCGGCAGCGAAAAATCCTCGGCCGCCAATCCGAAGAAGCGGGCGATGCGCGCGACATTGTGCGGCGACGGTCGCGCCTCGCCGCCGATATAGCGGTTGAACTGTTGCCGGTTGATGCCGATTTCGCGGCAGATCTGCGAGATCGACCGCCGTGTCGCGCAGGCAAACCGCAAATTCGCGGCGAAGATTTCGATGTTCTGCACGGTGCTTTCCGAACCTCACTCAAACGACGCCGCGCTCAGTCGAACCTCAGGCGTCGTTGTAGCGTAAAAGAGCGTAAGGAAGCGTCAAGTCGCGAAATTGTGTGCGGCCTGCCAGACGATAGGTTTTGCTCAGAAGCATCACACAAAGGGAACCTGGAAATGACCGAATTCACGAAGCGACCCGACGGCCTTCTCGTCCCGGCCAACCTCAGCCGGCGCGGCTTTCTGGCCGGCACCGCGGCGCTTGGTCTTGCCGCCGGACTGGGCGGTACTTTGACGGCAACGGGCGCAAGGGCTCAGGAGCCGAAGCGCGGCGGCCATCTGAAGCTCGGCCTCAAGGGCGGTGCAACAACCGATTCGCTCGACCCCGCCGCCTATAGCGGCTCCGTCTCCTTCGTCATCGGTCACCTCTGGGGCGACACGCTGGTCGAATCCGACCCGAAAACCGGCGCGCCGCTGCCGGCGCTTGCCGAATCCTGGGAGCCCTCGGCCGATGCGTCGCAGTGGACCTTCAAGATCCGCAGCGATGTCAGCTTCCACGACGGCAGCAAGCTGACGGTGGCCGACGTCGTCGCGACGCTGAAGCGCCATGCGGACGAAGGCTCCAAGTCCGGCGCCCTCGGGCTGATGCGCTCGATCAAGACGATCGAGGAGAAGGCAGGCAGCCTGGTGCTGACGCTCACCGAAGGCAATGCCGACCTGCCGCTGCTTCTGACCGACTATCACCTGATCATCCAACCGAAGGGCGGCATCGACAATCCGGCCTCGCCCATCGGCACCGGTCCCTACAAGCTCTCGAGCTATGAGGCCGGCCTGCGCGCCACCTTCGAGAAGAACGCCGACGACTGGCGCTCCGACCGCGGCTTCGTCGACAGTGTCGAGATCATCGTGATGAACGACACCACGGCCCGCATCGCCGCCCTTTCCTCCGGCCAGGTCCATTTCATCAACAACATCGACCCGAAGACCGTGCCGCTCTTGAAGCGCGCCCCGCGCGTCGAGATCATCAGGACCTCGGGCAAGGGCTTCTACAGCTTCCTGATGCATTGCGACACCGCGCCCTTCGACAACAACGACCTGAGGCTGGCGCTGAAATATGCGGTCGACCGCCAGGCGATCCTCGACCGGGTGCTCGGCGGTTTCGGCACGCTCGGCAACGACTATCCGGTCAACGGCAACTACGCGCTGGCCCCCGAAGGCATCGAGCAGCGGGCCTATGACCCGGACAAGGCGGCCTTCCACTTCAAGAAGTCCGGCCACGACCGGCCGATCCTGCTGCGCACGTCCGACGCCGCCTTCCCCGGTGCTGCCGACGCCGCCGTGCTCTTCCAGGAAAGCGCCAAGAAGGCGGGCATCGAGATCGAAGTGCGGCGCGAGCCGGAGGACGGCTACTGGACCAATGTCTGGAACGTGCAGCCCTTTTGCGCCTCCTACTGGGGCGGCCGTCCGACGCAGGATTCGCGCTACTCGACCTCCTACCTCTCGACCGCCGAGTGGAACGACACGCGCTTCAAGCGCGAGGACTTCGACAAGCTTCTGCTCCAGGCCCGCTCCGAGCTTGACGAGGCCAAGCGCAAGGAGATGTACCACACCATGGCGATGACGGTGCGCGACGAAGGCGGGCTGATCCTGCCGGTCTTCAACGACTATGTGAACGCCGCCTCGGCATCGCTCAAGGGCTTCGTCGACGACATCGGCAACGACCTTTCCAACGGCTACGTCGGCAGCCGCGTCTGGTTCGACAGCTAAGCCATTGCGACGAATGCCGGACGCGGGCTCGCGTCCGGCACTTCCCACGAGAACAAAAGAGATCGTTAGAACGACATGTCAGAACGCGAATTCACTGTCATCGAAAACGAATGGATCCGGCTGAAGGACGGCGCCGAGCTTGCTGCCCGCATCTGGATGCCCGCCGGAACGCAGGCCGATCCGGTGCCGGCCGTGCTCGAATACCTGCCCTATCGCAAGCAGGGCGGCACGAGCTTGCGTGACGAGTCCACCTACCCGGTCTTTGCCGCCGCCGGCATTGCCGGCGTGCGCGTCGATATCCGCGGCTCCGGCGAGAGCGAAGGCGTCATCGACGGCGAATATACGCCACGCGAGCTTTCCGACGGCTGCGAGATCGTCGAATGGATCGCCGCACAGCCCTGGTCCAACGGCAAGGTCGGCATGATGGGCATCTCCTGGGGTGGCTTCAACTGCCTGCAGGTCGCCGCCTTGAGGCCGTCGGCGCTGAAAGCCGTGATCTCCATTGCCTCCACGGTCGACCGCTACAACGACGACATCCACTACAAGAACGGCTGCCACCTCTCCGCCCAACTGTCCTGGGCCGCGACCATGCTCGGCTACCAGGCGCGCTCGCCGGATCCGGCGATCGTCGGCGACCGCTGGAAGCAGATGTGGATGGAGCGGCTGGAAAAAGAACCCTTCTTCATGGAGGAGTGGCTGGAGCACCAGCGTCGCGACGAATTCTGGCAGCACGGATCGATCTGCGAAGATTTTGACAAGGTCGGCATCCCGGCGCTGGTCATCGCCGGCTGGGCCGATGGCTACCGCAACACGCCCTTGAAAGCGGTCGAAGGCCTCGGCGACAAGGCCAAGGCGCTGATCGGCCCGTGGGTGCACAAATACCCGCATTTCGCCTTCCCGAAGCCGCGCGCCGATTTCCATGGCGAGGCGATCCGCTGGTGGAACCGCTGGCTGCGCAACGAGGAAAACGGCGCCGAGAACGGGCCGCAGGTGCGCGCCTATATCCTCGACGGCCCGCGCCCGTCGCTCCGGCGTGACAGCGACCCCGGGCGCTGGGTGGCGAAAGACGCCTGGACCGCACCGGAAATGCAGCTCTTCGGCGTTTCCCATGATGGCCGGCTGACGCCGTCGGCCGGCGGCACCGGCATCGGCGAGATCTATCTCAAATCGCCACTCGATACCGGCACGGCATCCGGCGAATATTTCACGCTGAAGCCCGATGCCGAAATGGCCGGCGACCAGCGCATCGATGATGCCGGCTCGCTTGTCTTCGAGACGGCACCGCTGCTGGAAGCCGCCGACTATTTGGGCCAGCCGACGCTGACCGTCGACGTCACCTGCCAGGCGGCAACGGCCAATCTCGCCGTCCGTCTCGTCGACGTGCATCCGGATGGCACGGCCACCCGCGTCGCCTTCGGCGTGCTCAACCTGGCGCACCGCGACGGCAACGCCCAGCCGCGTGCCATGGAGCCCGGCCGCAAGACGCGGATCACGCTGGTGCTCGATGCTTGCGGCTACCGTTTCCGCACCGGAAACCGCATTCGCGTCTCGCTGTCGACCTCGTACTGGCCGCTGATCCTGCCGTCGCCCACCGACCCGGGCCTGACGATCGACACGGCAAGCCTGTCGCTGGCACTTCCGCTCCTGGGCGCCCATCGGGAAATCGCGGTCCCCGAGCCGGAGAACCCGGATCCGCTTCCGAAATATCGCGAACTCGCACGCGGCATCACCAGCCGCACCGTCGAGCGTGACATGACGCACGGCATGACCCACTACCGGATCTACGAGGACACCGGCCTCTCCCAACATCCGGAGACCGGCCTTGCCACCCAGGACATACGCGACGAAACCTGGTCGATCGCACCCGACGATCCGCTGTCGATGATCGGAACCTCGACCTGGACCTGCGTCGCCAAGCGTGACGGCTGGTCGGTGCGCACCGTGGCAACATCGACGCTCCACTGCACCGAAAGCGAGTGGGTCACCGAGGGCGAGGTCGTCGCCTACGAGGGCGAGACGCAGATCTTCGAGAAGCACTTCAAGAAGCGGATTCCCCGCGACTTGATGTGATGGGAACGGGGCGGCGAGCTCTTGGGTGCCGCCCCTACCCCATCCCGCATTGACATCTCGCGCCAGTCATTGTACCAATCGGTAAAGAGTTTACTGATTGGTACAATCATGCGCCATTTCTTCTCGCGTCATCAGCCTCCCATTCACATCTCTCGTGGGCTCATCGCCGGCATCGGTGGCCTCGTGGCCATCGCCGCCGTCGGCGCGCTCACCAATCTCGTCGGCCATCCCATGTTGATGGCGCCCTTCGGGGCAAGCTGCGTGCTGATCTTCTCGGTGGCCGCCAGCCCGCTGTCGCAACCAGCCAATGTGGTCGGCGGCCACTTCGTCGCCACCCTCGTCGGCCTGGTCCTCAGGTCAGTCTTTCCAAACGAATGGTGGGCGGTGGCGATCGCGGTCGGCGCGGCAATCGCGCTGATGGCGGCGCTGCGCATCACCCACCCGCCGGCAGGCGCCAATCCGCTCGTCGTCTTTGCCGCCGATCCCGGCTTGGAATTCCTGCTCTTCCCGGTGCTGACCGGCTCGCTTATTCTCGTCGCCGTTGGCGCGCTGTTCCACCGCTTCGCCAAGGTCGAGTATCCGCTGGCGAGGAAACCCGCATGAGCCGCGTCGTCACTGAGCGAAAGGACGTCATCGCCATGCTTGCAGAAATCTTCCGCGAGCACGGTTACGATGGCACGAGGCTCAGCCTGATCACCGAGAAGACCGGCCTCGGCAAGGGCAGCCTCTACCACTTCTTTCCCGGCGGCAAAGAAGAGATGGCCGAGGCGGTGCTCGGCGATATCTCCGCCTGGTTCCGGACCCATATCTTTGACGTGCTGCGCGGCGCGACGGACGCGGAAAAAGCGCTCGACCAGATGTTTGCCGGCGTCGACGGCTATTTCCGCCAGGGTCGTCGCCTCTGCCTGATGGGCGTGATCGCAGCGAGCGGGGCACACGACCCCTTTGAACGCGAACTCAACAGCTACTTCTCCGACTGGCGCTCCGACCTCGCGGTCACACTCGTACGCAGCGGTACGGAGAAGGCAGAAAGCGCTGCTCTTGCCGAAGAAATCGTCGGCGGCATCCAGGGGGCGTTGATCCTCGCCCGCAGCCTCGACGACCCCAGCGTCTTCGGCCGGGTCCTCGCTCGCCTTAAGGCAAGGTGCCTGCCCGTACCGTCGTGAAGGGCGCACCATGAGGGGAAGCCGCGCCGGCGGGCCTCCCTCAGCCTCAAGTTGACAAAAATCAGATCGCCGCTCGAGCCCTCCTTGACAACCGCCTCTGCGCGCAGATATTAACCGATGAGTTAAATAACTCTACGGTTAAAGACTGGGCGCATTGGGGCGCCCATGGAGGAGGCTTCATGACAGCGGCGACCGCCAACGCAACGCGCAAGGATATCAGCCTGGAGATCGTGCGCGACTTCGAAGCGCCGGTAAGCCTCGTCTTCAAGGTCTGGTCGACGCCCGAGCACCTGTTGCGCTGGTGGGGACCGCGGGATTTCACGCCCCATTCGGTCAACGTGGACTTCCGCCCGGGCGGCGCCTGGCGCGCTTGCATCCGCTCGCCCGAAGGGCAGGACTACTGGATGAGCGGCCTCTATCGCGAAGTGCGCGAGCCCGAGAAGCTGGTATTCACCTTCGCCTGGGACGAAGACGGCCAGCCCGGCAGCGATACGCTGGTCACCGTTTCCTTTGCCGACATCGGCGGCAAGACGCGGCTTGTCTTCCAGCAAACACCATTCGAGACCGTCGAAGAGCGCGACTCGCACCAGGATGGCTGGGGCGAGTGCCTCGAGCGGCTCAGAGATTACGTCGACCATGTCTGAGATTTCGAACTTTGAAACCGAAAACGCGCCCGGTCCGAAGGCGACCCGCCGTGAATGGATCGGGCTCGCCGTGCTCGCCCTGCCCTGCATGCTCTATTCCATGGACCTGACGGTGCTGAACCTCGCGGTCCCGCAGTTGACCGAGGAACTGAAACCTTCCGCCGGTCAGCTTCTCTGGATCATCGACATCTACGGCTTCATGGTCGCAGGATCGCTGATCACCATGGGCACGCTCGGCGACCGTATCGGCCGACGGCGCCTGCTGATGATCGGCTCGATCGCCTTCGGCATCGCCTCGATCTTCGCCGCCTTCGCCTGGAACGCAGAGACTCTGATCCTCGCGCGTGCCGTGCTCGGCGTGGCGGCGGCGACGCTTGCGCCTTCCACCCTTTCGCTCATCCGCAACATGTTCCTGGATGACAGGCAACGCACTTTCGCGATCGGCGTCTGGCTTGCCAGCTTTTCCGCCGGCGGTGCCATTGGCCCCGTGGTCGGCGGCCTCATGCTGTCGCAGTTCTGGTGGGGCTCGGTCTTCCTTCTCGCGGTCCCGGTCATGGTGCTGATCCTGATCCTCGGGCCGATCCTGCTGCCGGAATTCCGGGACCCCGAGGCCGGCCGGATCGACCTCACCAGCGCCGCCCAGTCGCTTGTGGCCGTGCTTTCGGTGATCTACGGCGTAAAGCACATTGCCGAAGCCGGGCTCGACACGACCGCGGTCTTCTTCATTCTGCTTGGCGTCGCCGTCGCGATCCTGTTTGCACGGCGCCAGCTCCGCCTTGCCGACCCGCTGATCGATCTCAGGCTGTTCCGGACGCCGACATTCAGTGCCGCGCTCGGCGTCAACATCCTCGGCATGTTCGTCGGCTTTGGTGCCTTCCTGTTCGTCGCCCAGTATCTGCAGCTTGTCCTCGGGCTTTCGCCTTTCGTCGCCGGGCTCTGGTCGATGCCGACGGGCGTCGCGATGATCGTCGCCTCGATGGGAGTGCCGATCCTTGCCACGCGCATTGCCGCCTCCAATCTGATCGCCTCCGGCTTCGTGCTCGCGGCCATCGGTTTTGCGATCTGCACCCAGGTCGGCACGTCGAGCAGCCCGCTGCTCGTCACCACAGGCCTCGTCGTCCTCTGCCTCGGCTTCGCCTCGATCGGGACCTTGACGACGGACATGATCGTTGGCTCCGCGCCGCCGGAGCGCGCAGGTGCCGCCTCGGCGATCTCGGAAACCAGCTTCGAGTTCGGCGGCGCGCTCGGCATTGCGGTGCTCGGCAGCCTGCTGACATCCGCCTATCGCGGCCGGATGGACGAACTGGTGGTGACCGGGTTGCCGGAAGAAGTGATCGCGGCGGCACGGCAGACGCTGGGCGGCGCCGTCGCGGTTGCGTCCAACCTGCCCGCAGCGGATGCCGAACGGCTACTGACGGCAGCGCGCGGTGTCTTCACCCAGTCCTTCGCCTTCACCGCCTCGATCTGCGTGTTCCTGTCGCTTGCCACCGCGCTCATCGCTTTCGTACTCCTGCGCAAGGCGCGCGATGGCGATACCGGCGGCGACCCTGGGCTGCTCGACAAGGCAGCGCCATCCGGCAACGTCGGATGACACCCGCGGCGAAGGTCGCCGCGGCATCAACGCACACCGCACCCGGCAACGTCGGCCATTCGGTCGACGAACGCTGATCTACGCCTGAAATCAGGGAGGAAACCGATGAAGAAGCTCTATCGCGGCAGCTGCCATTGCAAGACCGTCACCTTCGAAGGCCAGCTCGATCTTGCCGAGGGCATCCGCCGCTGCAACTGCTCCTTCTGCGCCAAGACGCGGATGCAGAAGTCCTTCGCTCTGCGCGAGGAATTCGAGATCACGTCAGGCAAGGACCGGCTGACGAGCTACCGGGCCGACAATTCGAGCTGGATCGAAGGCGACGTCGATCACTACTTTTGCAGCCGCTGCGGTGTCCGGCCCTTCTCGCGCGGCTACCACAAGGATTTCATCGGCCATTTCTACGCGGTCAATGTCGCCTGCCTCGATGGCGTCAGCGACGCGGAACTCGCCGAGGCGCCGATCATCTATGAAAACGGCCGCGACGACGACCACTTCAACCCGCCCGCCGACACGCGCTTCATGTAAGCGCGTCCGCCTGTCAGGCGACGGTCAGCGCCCGGAGCGCGTCGAGCGCCCGATCGGCATCCGCTTCCGGCACGAAGATGTGGTCGTGGTAATAGGCGGCCATCACATTGGCGCTGATGCCCTCGCGCGTCAGCGCCGCCGCAACCGCCGCCGTCAACCCGACGGCTTCGAGCGCCGAGTGCACGTTGAGCGTGATGCGGCGAAGCAACGGGCCGTAGCCGAGCCCCGCCCCGTCGGCGGCGGCCCGCGTAACGACCAGCGTCAGCCCCTCGTCCTCGCGATAGGTGGCAAGCGGCTCCAGCGCCTCGTAGCGCGCCGCATCCCGATAGGCGACCGTGCAATAGACATAGGTCTGCGGAAACAGCACCGGGTTCATCGTCGCCAGGAGTTTCGCGAGATCCGTTTCTCCGGCCATGTCATTCCTCCAGTGCGCAACGCCTCTTCGCAAGAAGTGGTAGCGGATCGTCACGTTGGCGTGAAGCACGCGATCGCGATTTGACCATTGTCTTTCCCGTGAAAACATGAGGTCATCAAACGTCCGGCGTGGAAGCCGGGTGGTGGAGGAAACGATGGCGCGCAGCAAGTCGGCAAATGCTTCAGGCAGACCCTCCGTCATCCTCGCCGCTGCCTTGGCCGCGCTGCTCTGCTCGGCGCCGATCGCCGCCGCCCAGGAACCGGCCGTCGTCATCCCGCCACCATCGCTCGACGAGAAATCATCCGCATCGACGGAAATCGCCGTCTTCGCCGGCGGCTGCTTCTGGGGCGTCCAGGGCGTCTTCCAGCATGTGAAAGGCGTGAGGAAAGCCGTCTCCGGCTATTCCGGCGGCATGGCGGCCACTGCCGACTACGAGACCGTGAGCGGCGGCAAGACCGGCCACGCGGAATCGGTGGAAGTGACCTTCGATCCGCGCGAAGTGAGCTATGGCCGGCTGCTGCAGGTGTTCTTCTCCGTCGCCCACAACCCGACGCAACTCAACTATCAGGGGCCCGATCACGGCACACAATATCGCTCGGCGGTCTTCACGGTGACATCGGAGCAGAAGCACATCGCCGATGGCTACATAGCCCAGCTTGGCAAATCAGGCGCCTTCCCGGCGGCAATCGTCACGGAAGTCTCGCCTTTCAAGGGCTTCTACGCCGCCGAGGATTATCACCAGGATTTCCTGACGCGAAATCCGACCCACCCCTATATCGTCTATAACGACCTGCCGAAGATCGACAACCTGAAGGCCCTCTTCCCGCAGGCCTTCCGGGCAAATCCGGTGCTGGTGTTCAAGGCGAAGAGCTAGGCCATTTCGGGAAACGGGCGACGTGGCTTTCACGCAGGCGCTGCGGCGTCTCGCAGGGGAGCGTCAGCGGGTGCCGGCAAGAACAGCGACACCCTCCGCCAGCCGCTGAAACCCTTCGCGCGCGCCTTCGCTCATGTGCCGCGCCCTGAGCCAGGCGTGGATCATCTGCGGCTCCTCGCGGAAGGTGACGTTGACGCCGGCAGCGGCAAGCCGGGCAGCGTAGATACGCGCATCGTCGCGCAAGGGATCGAAGAAGGCGCCGGTGATATAGCTCGGCGGCAAGCCGGAAAGGTCCGTTTCCGCCAAGGGCGCGGCAAAGGGATTGTCAGCCGGCGCCTGCAGGATCTTGCGATAGTAGCTGGTGTCGGCCGTCGTCAGTCCCGGCGCCTCGGCCATCTCTTCATAGGAGCCCGAGACGAGATCACCACCAAGGCCCGGATAGATCAGCACCTGGCCGACGATGCCAGTGAGGCCTTCCGCCCGGGCCTTGAGCACGATGCCCGCCGTGAGATTGCCGCCGGCGCTGTCGCCGGCAACGACAACAGGACAGCCATCGGACAGCAATTCCTTAAGCACCGCGTAGCAATCGTCGAACGCGGCCGGCCAGACATGCTCGGGCGCCAGGCGATAATCGACCGAAACCAGTTCGGCGTGGGCGAAATCGGAGAGCTCGGCGCAGATCGCATCATGGCTGTCGAGCGAGCCGACGACGAAGCCGCCGCCGTGGATATAGTAGATGCGGGTGTTCGTCGAAACCGTCGCCGGCCGGTAGCGCCGGACCTTGATGCGGCCGTCGACGAGCGCATCCTCGCGGGTGAGACCTTCCGGGCTCGGCGCATCGAATTCGGCGCAGAGCGCATCGTACCATTTGCGCTGCTGATCGATTGAGGCATCGACCGCATCGGCCGGATAGAACGCTTCGCAGCGGCGGTGAAAGGCGAGGATGCCCTCTTCCGTCGGCATCGGCCGCTTGGTCATCTGGTCCACGTCAATCCTCCCGCTGCTCCGCTCCGCTCCGCTCGCAGCTTAGCATCGGCAATCCCGCTCCCTGTCCGAAAACCGACATAAGAGGAAAAAATCAGCGTCGATCCGCTAGCGTTTCGGCGCTTGCCAGCCGCGCCTCGCACCTATTAACTCGCGCCATGGCCTTCACATTTCGACAGTTGCAATATTTCGTCGCCGTTGCCGAACAGGGGTCGATCACCCGTGCGGCGCAGAACCTGTCGATCTCGCAATCCTCGATCACCGAGGCGATCAAGGAGCTCGAAGGCGACCTCGGCGTCGAGCTTTTCGATCGGCATCCGCGCGGCCTGTCGATCACCCATAACGGCCACCAGTTCCTGCGCCACGCGACCAAGATCCTCGCCAACGTCTCGGACGCGCGTCGCAGCTTTTCCGACAGCCGCGAGGAGACCGGCGGCAAGCTCAATCTCGGCGTCACCTCGCTGGTCGCCGGCTATGTGCTTTCCGATTTGCTCGCGCGCTACCGCCGCGCCTGCCCCGGCGTCGAGGTCAGCGCCATCGAGGACAACGGCTCCTATCTCGAACATCTGCTGATCGGCGGCGAACTCGACGTCGCCGTCATGGTCATCTCCAACCTGCGCGACCGCATGGCGCTGCAGGCGGAGATCCTCGAAACTTCGCCCTATCGCCTGTGGCTGCCGATCGGCCATCCCTTGGTCAGCGCCGACATCATCTCCGTCAGCGATATCGCCAAGGAGCCCTTGATCATGCTGACGGTGGACGAAATCGAGGAGAACACCGGCAAGCTTCTGACCGCGCTCGGCGCCCGTCCGCACGTTGCGTTCCGTACCCGCTCGGTCGAAGCGGTGCGCAGCCTGGTCGCGACCGGCGCCGGCATCGCTCTCCTTCCCGACCTCGTCTACCGCCCCTGGTCGCTCGAAGGCGACCGTATCGAAAGCCGCGACGTCTCGGGCGCCCTTCCCGTCGTCCAGGTCGGCATGGTCTGGCGCAAGGGTTCCGGCCTGCCACAATCGGCGCGCGATTTCGTCGGCATCGCCGAGGCTCTCCGAAGCGCAAGACCGCGCTAATTCCCTGGATTTATTAGCCTTCTCCCGCCACTCATCACACCTTTGGCGTGCCTCCCGACTATAGATATCGGAAAAACCGAAAGCGACATTCTGTTTAATGAATTTGCGAATACGGTGAAAGCAAGGCACGCTTCATATTGGGAACGAAGCCGCAAAACGCGGCTCAAAACTGGGAGAATTCAGATGAAGCAGATGCTCAAATCCTGCACGGCATTGACCCTGTCGCTCGGCCTTGTAGCCCCGGCATTCGCGCAGGAGCCGCTGAAGGAACTCGGCAAGGGTGAAGGCGAACTTTCCATCGTCGCCTGGGCCGGCTACATCGAGCGCGGCGAGACCGACAAGAACTACGACTGGGTCACGGATTTCGAAAAGCAGACCGGCTGCAAGGTCTCGGTCAAGACCGCCGCCACCTCCGACGAAATGGTGGCGCTGATGAACGAAGGCGGCTTCGATCTCGTCACCGCCTCGGGCGACGCCTCGCTGCGCCTCGTCGCCGGCAAGCGCGTCCAGCCGATCAACACCGACCTCATCCCCAGCTGGAAGACGATCGACGAGCGCATGCAGAATGCGCCCTGGTTTACGGTCAACGGCGTGCACTACGGCACCCCTTACGTCTGGGGCCCGAACGTCTTGATGTACAACAAGGATGCGTTCAAGGGTGAGGCACCGAAGAGCTGGAACGTCGTCTTCGAGGAAATGAACCTGCCCGACGGCAAGTCCAACAAGGGCCGCGTCCAGGCCTATGACGGCCCGATCCATGTGGCCGACGCCGCCAACTACCTGATGGCGCACAAGCCGGACCTCGGCATCAAGGACCCCTACGAGCTCAATGAAGACCAGTACAAGGCAGCCCTCGAATTGCTGCGCGGCCAGCGCAAGCTGGTCGGCCGTTACTGGCACGACGCGATGATCCAGATCGACGACTTCAAGAACGAAGGCGTCGTCGCCTCCGGTTCCTGGCCGTTCCAGGTGAACCTGATGGAAGCCGAAAAGCTGCCGATCGCATCCACCATTCCGGAAGAAGGCGTAACCGGATGGGCCGATACGACCATGCTGCATGCCGATAGCCAGCATCCGAACTGCGCCTATATGTGGATGGAGCACTCGCTGTCGCCGAAGGTCCAGGGCGACGTTTCCGCCTGGTTCGGCGCCAATCCGTCGGTCGGTGCGGCCTGCAAGGGCAACGAGCTCTTGACCGACGCCGGCTGCAAGACCAACGGCTACGAGGACTTCGACAAGGTCAAGTTCTGGAAGACGCCGGTGACGAAGTGCGCAAGCCAGGGCGAATGCGTGCCCTATCACCGCTGGGTCTCCGACTACATCGGCGTGATCGGCGGTCGCTGAACCGCGACCATAGAGCAAGCATTTGCCCCTCAACCTTGGGCCCTCTCCCCGCACGTGGGGAGAGGGAACGCCTCCGGCCACGCCAACGGACGGCTTGAGGCAAAGCGCCCGCCTAGGGTCCCTCCGCCCCGCTTGCGGGGAGAAGGTGCCCGGCAGGGCGGATGGGGGCCTTACCCTCACCGCGGGGATGAGGGGCACTTCCCTTCCCCCGCGGGGATGAGGGGCTAAACTTTCCGGAGCCATTCAATGACGACCGCCGTTCTCTTCGACAATGTTTCCCGCCACTTCGGCGCCGTGCGCGCCGTCGATGGCGTGAACCTCGAGGTTGCCGAGGGCGAATTCTTCGCCATGCTCGGCCCATCCGGTTCGGGCAAGACCACGTGTCTGCGCCTGATGGCCGGCTTCGAGCAACCGACCGGCGGCCATATCGAAATCTTCGGCGAAACCGCCGAGGGCGTGCCGCCCTATCGCCGCAGCGTCAACACCGTCTTTCAGGATTACGCCCTCTTCCCGCATCTCTCGATCCTCGACAACGTCGCCTACGGGCTGATGGTCAAGGGTGTCGGCCGCGAGGAACGCCGCAAGGCGGCAGAAGACGCGCTCGCCATGGTCAAGCTGCCGGGCTATGGCACCCGCCGCCCCGGCCAGCTTTCCGGCGGCCAGCGCCAGCGCGTGGCGCTCGCCCGGGCGCTGGTCAACAAGCCCAAGGTGCTGCTCCTCGACGAGCCGCTCGGCGCGCTCGATCTGAAGCTGCGCGAGCAGATGCAGGAGGAACTCAAAAGCCTGCAGAAGTCGCTCGGCATCACCTTCGTCTTCGTCACCCACGACCAGGGCGAAGCGCTCTCGATGGCCGACCGCATCGCCGTCTTCAACGATGGCCGCATCCAGCAGCTCGGCCGTCCGGAAGATGTCTACAAGCAGCCGAAGACGCGGTTCGTCGCCGATTTCGTCGGCTCGTCCAACGTGCTGCCGCAAAAGCTTTGCCAGCGGCTCGGCCTGAAGGCGCCCTCCGCCAGCCTACGCCCTGAGGCGATCTCCATTTCCAAACCGTGGGACGGCGCACTCAGCCTCTCCGGCACCGTCTCGGCCCATAGTTTCCTCGGCGCTGTCAACCGCATCGTCGTCGATGTCGATGGCGCCCGCGTCGCCGTTGCCAGCCCCGCCGCGCTGACCGTGCCTGCGGTCGGCAGCCCCGTCACCATCAGCTTCGCCGCCGACGAGCTGCACCCGATGGAGGACGCATGACCGCCTTTGCCGAACCCCTCGTGTTGCCCGAACGCCGCGGCCCCGCCGGCCGCCTGTCGGACTTCTTCTGGCGCCATCCGCACCTGCTGTTGACGCTGATGCTCGCGCCGCCGCTGCTCTGGCTCGGCGTCGTCTATCTCGGTTCGTTGTTCGCACTGCTGCTGCAGAGCTTCTTCTCGATCGACGATTTCTCAGGCCTGATCAACTACGAGTTCACGTTCGCAACCTATCGCCAGCTCCTCAGCGAGACCAATCTCGACATCATCCTGCGCACCGTGCTGATGGCCGCGACGGTCACCGTCGCCTCCGCCATCATCGCCTTTCCTATCGCCTATTACGCGGCACGCTATGCGCAGGGAAAATGGAAGGTGCTCTTTTATCTCGGCGTCATGCTGCCGCTCTGGTCGAGCTATCTGGTCAAAATCTACGCCTGGAAGCTGATCCTCGCCAAGGAAGGCATCCTCACCTGGATCTTCGACAAGCTGCACCTGCTCTGGCTGCTCGATGGCTGGTTGGCGCTGCCCGTCGTCGGCGGAAACTCGCTCTCCGTCAGCTACACCGGTACGTTTATCGTCTTCGTCTATGTCTGGCTGCCGTTCATGATCCTGCCGATCCAGGCGGCACTAGAGCGGGTACAGGGAAACCTGATCGAGGCCTCCTCCGACCTCGGCGGCACGCCGGCGCAGACCTTCCGCTACGTGCTGTTCCCGCTGGCGCTGCCCGGCATCGTCGCGGGTTCGATCTTCACTTTCTCGCTGACGCTCGGCGATTACATCATTCCGCAGATCGTCGGCTCGTCGCGGCTCTTCATCGGCCAGGCGGTTTACGCCCAGCAGGGCACTGCCGGCAACATCCCGCTCGCCGCCGCCTTCACCGTGGTGCCGATCGTGATCATGGGCGCCTACCTCTACGTGGCCAAACGCATGGGGGCCTTCGATGCGCTCTGATCGCCTCAACCGCTCGCCGATAGGCTTGAAGATCGCGGCCGCCGCCGGCCTCGCCTTCCTGCACCTGCCGATCCTCCTGATCTTCCTCTACGCGTTTACGACCGAGGAGAAGAGCTACCAGTTCCCGCCGCCGGGGCTGACGACGCAATGGTTCGCCGTCGCCTGGAATCGGCCGGACGTCTGGGCGGCGCTGACGCTGTCGGTCAAGGTCGCCTCGATCGCAACCTCGGTCGCGCTCGTGCTCGGCACGCTCTGCGCCGCCGCGGTCAGCCAGACCCGCTTCTTCGGTCGGGAGACGATTTCGCTACTTGTCATCCTGCCGATAGCACTGCCCGGCATCATCACCGGCATTGCCCTTCGCTCCGCCTTCTCGATGGCCGATATCCCCTTCTCCTTCTGGACCATCGTTCTCGGCCACGCGACCTTCTGCATCGTCGTCGTCTACAACAATGCGGTTGCCCGCTTCCGACGGATTTCCGGCTCGCTGATCGAGGCCTCGATGGATCTCGGCGCCGACGGCTTCCAGACCTTCCGCTACATCATCCTGCCGAACATCGGCACGGCGCTGCTCGCCGGCGGCATGCTCGCCTTCGCGCTGTCTTTCGACGAGGTGATCGTCACGACGTTTACGGCCGGCCAGCAATCGACGCTTCCGATCTGGATGCTCGAAGAACTGATCCGCCCGCGCCAGCGCCCGGTGACCAACGTGGTTGCCATGGTCGTGGTGCTCGTCACCTTCCTGCCGATCCTCGGCGCCTACTACCTCACCCGCGACGGCGACCAGATCGCCGGCGCCGGCAAATAACTCGACTATCAAGGGAGAACAGACATGGACACCCAACTGCTGATCGGATCGCGCTTCGAGGCCGGCACCGAGGCCGACGAACACATCCTGAACCCGCGGACGGGCGGCAAGATCGTCGATCTGCCGGAAGCCTCGCATGCCCAGGTCGAGGCGGCCGTCGACGCCGCCGAACAGGCCTTCACCACCTGGTCGCAGACGACGCCGGCCGAGCGCTCGAACTATCTCCTGAAGATTGCCGACGCGATCGAGAAGGATGCCGATGGCTTTGCAGCGCTTGAGGCGCTCAACTGCGGCAAGCCGATCAATGCGGTCAAGAACGACGAACTGCCGGCGATCGTTGACTGCTGGCGCTTCTTTGCCGGCGCCGTGCGCAACCTGCATGCGCCGACCGCAGGCGAATACCTTCCCGGCCATACCTCGATGATCCGCCGCGACCCTATCGGCATCGTCGGCTCGATCGCGCCCTGGAACTATCCGCTGATGATGATGGCCTGGAAGCTGGCACCGGCGATCGCCGGCGGCAACACCGTCGTCTTCAAGCCGTCCGAACAGACGCCGCTGACGGCGCTGAAGCTTGCCCGCGTGCTCGCCGAAATCCTGCCGGAAGGCGTGGTCAATGTTGTGAGCGGCCGCGGTGAAACCGTCGGCAACGCACTGATCAACCACCCGAAGATCTCGATGGTCTCGATCACCGGCGACATCGCCACCGGCAAGAAGGTGCTGGCGGCCGCCGCCAAGACCGTCAAGCGCACGCATCTGGAACTCGGCGGCAAGGCACCTGTGATCGTCTATGACGACGCCGACCTCGAAGCGGTGGTCAACGGCATCCGGACCTTCGGCTACTACAATGCCGGGCAGGACTGCACCGCCGCCTGCCGCATCTATGCTGAAGCGGGCATCTACGAGAAGCTGGTCGCCGACCTCACGTCAGCCGTCTCGACCATCCGCTACAATCTCGCCGACGACACGGAAAACGAGATCGGCCCGCTGATCTCGCGCCGCCAACGCGACCGCGTCGCAAGCTTCGTCGAGCGCGCCGCCGACCAGAAACACATTGAGATCACCACCGGCGGCAGTCCCGGCAGCTCGGACGGCTTTTTCTTCCAGCCTACCGTAGTCGCCGGTGCGACCCAGGAAGACGAGATCGTCCGGCGCGAGGTCTTCGGCCCCGTCGTCTCCATCACCCGCTTCACCGGCAACGACGATGCGGTCGCCTGGGCGAATGACAGCGATTATGGCCTCGCCTCCTCCGTCTGGACCAAGGATATTTCCAGGGCGATGAAGGCGGCTTCTCGCCTGCAGTATGGCTGCACCTGGATCAACACCCACTTCATGCTGACCAACGAGATGCCGCATGGCGGCGTCAAGCAGTCGGGCTACGGCAAGGACATGTCGGTCTATGCGCTCGAGGACTACACCGCCGTTCGCCACATCATGATCAACCACGGCTGAGGCTCACCGCCCGGCCCCGGACAACGCATGCAAACGAACAACAAACGGGAGGAGTTTGCGATGTACCGTCGTCAATTGCTTGTTGCTGCAGGCGCGCTCGGCTTGGGCGCCCTTGTGCTGACGCCAGCGGCCTTTGCCGCCGACGCGGCGCCGGATGTGGTCGCGGCCTATGTCGCGGCCTGGAACGCTCATGACTCGGCCAAGGCCGCATCCTATTTCGCCGACGACGTCAGCTACTACGACGCCTCGGTCGGCAAGCCGGTCACCGGCAAGGATGCCGCCAAGACCGGCGTCATCGACAACTTCCTGAACGCGGTGCCCGACGCGGTCTGGGCCATGAAGGGCGACCCCATCGCTAGCGGCGACAAGGTGTCCTTCGAGTGGGAATTCTCCGGCACCAATTCCGGAGCCTGGGCCGATGGTACGGCCGCGACCAACAAGAGCTTCAAGTTCACTGGCGCCTCGGTCTTCACCGTCAAGGATGGCAAGATCGCTGCCCAGAACGACTATTACGACGCCCTCGGCTTCTACAAGCAGCTCGGGTTGATGTAACGGGCGGTGCCTCGCCCTGCGCTTCGAAAGCCGCAGGCTCCAGCCTGCGGCTTCCTGCCGCTTTTGTCCGCAAATCATGACTTCAAAACTCATAAATGACTTGCGTCGATAGAAATCTTGAGTAACACGATCACCTTATGAGTTTCTGACCGCGCTCAGAAGGTGTCGCATGCTGGCAGGACGGCGTAGTTTCACGGCTGTATTTCCGATCGGGCGCGCCCGCGTGCGAGTGGCATCATGACGGCCATTGCCTGCGAACCGGTTGTCGAGATCGGCGGCCCCAAGGCCCTGTCGGCCGCCTTCGCCGGCACCCATGCCTGGTGCAACGAGAAGATGGTGCTCTCGGACGAGCTTTCCGATGGCATGGCGCTACCCGACTTCTTTTCCTCCGGTGCCTTCGGTCACGCGCTCGATATCTACACGGCAAAATCCGGCGCCAGCGACCGGCGCGCCGTCGCCTCCATGTGGTCGCTCTATTATTTCTCGGCCCTCACTATCCCCTATCTGGTGGCGCGTGTGCTCGACCATCAGGTGCTTCCCGTCACCTTCGACCAGATGAAAGTGGCGCTCGGCGAAGACGGCCTTCCCCGAACCTTCGGCGTGGCGACATCGGGCGACTGGCAGCAGGCTGACGATACCGACGTGTTCGCAACGCTTGGCCCGCCGATGCACGGGCACCTGCGCGAGGTCGTCGGCTACCTCAAGTCCGTAGGTGGCATCGCCCCGAAGCTCGCCTGGAACAACGCGCTCGTCTATATCGACTATGCACTGCGGGCCTCCGGCATCGAGCCGCTGAACGCACAGGCCGACGCGCTGATCGGCAGCAAGACCCTGCCGGACGGCACGCCCAACCCCTTCTTCGATTGCCTTCGCCACGAAGAAGAAGACGGCGCCCGTGTCTGCCGCCGCAAGATCTGCTGCCTGCGCTACCTGCTGCCCGGTGTTCCGAGCTGCGGCAGTCTCTGCGCCCTTCCCAGCCAAAGGAACCAATAGGTTTTGTCGTCCCGTCGCCCCTTCCCGGCCACCATACGGCTGACGCCCGCTCTCGTTGTCGCGCTGCTCTTCGCCTTTTCTGCCCGCGCCGAAGGCAACTGGCCGATGACCGTCACCGATGCGGTCGGCCGCGAGGTGATGATCCAGGCAAGGCCGAAGGCAATCCTGCTTGGAAGCGGCTTCAACCTTGTCGCTTTGTCGCTGATCCATCCCGATCCCGTCAGCCTGCTCGCCGGCTGGTCCGGCGACATGAAGGGTGACAATCCCGAGATCTATGAAGCCTTTCGGCGGAAATTCCCTGATATCGCCGACGTGCCGCAGATCGACGACGGAACCGGCCCCGGCCTTTCCTTCGAAACGCTGCTGACGCTGAAAGCCGACCTCGCCATCCTCGCCAACTGGCAGGCCGATACCGAGCCGGGCAAGCGCGCGATCGACTATCTGACCGGCATCGGCGTGCCTGTGGTGGTCGTCGATTTCAACAACGACCCGGTGACGAGCACGCCGCGCATGATGCGGCTGCTTGGCAGGATCCTCGAACGCGACGAGCAGGCCGACGCCTTTGCACGGTTCTACGAGGACAGGCTGGCGCTGATCCAGGCCCGCATTGCCGCCAAGCCGGAGCCCCGTCCGCTGGTGCTGATGGATGCCTTCCCCCAGGCAGACCGTTGCTGCTGGGCCTACGGCACCGGCGGTCTCGGCGAATTCCTGACGATCGCCGGCGGCCGCAACATCGCCGAAGGCGTGCTGCCGCGCCCCGGCGGCACGGTCAATGCCGAAGCGGTCATGGCCGCCAATCCCGATATCTACATCGCCACCTCCTCGCCCGGCGGCAAATACGGCACGCTCTCGATCGGGCCCGGTGTCAGCCAGGACGAAGCGCGCCAGACGCTCGCCCGCACCATCGAGGCGCCCGCGCTCACGAGCATGCGCGCCGTTGAGGAAAAGCAGGTCCATGGACTCTGGAACTTCTTCAACGCCATCCCACTCAACATCGTCGCCGCAGAAGCCTTCGCCACCTGGATCCGGCCGGATCTCTTTGGTGATCTCGATCCGAATAAGAGCCTTGACGAAATCAACACCCGATTCGCTGCGGTCCCGTTCGAGGGCACCTACTGGGTAGACCTGAAGCCAGCGGAGTAGCTCTCCTTCCTCACTTGACCTGTGTCCGTCCCTGGTCGACCGGGATCGCCACCCGCTGCTTATCGTCGCGTGTTGTCTGCCGCAAGACGCACTATATAAGTGTCGTCACGGCCTTGTTCCAAGAGGGCAAGGACCGTCTAACGCTTTGATCGGCTGCATGGTTTCCCTCTTGCATCGAATCCGATTCAAGGAATGATGCGGTGAGGAGGATCTGGATGCTTTGGTTGATTGCGTTACCGCTGGGTCTTGTCGTTGTGTATCTGGCAGCGCGCTTCAGCCGTTTTCGCCAATGGGCGGAACCGATCCTCTCGGTCGCCGTAGCGGTCGGCCTGCTCGTCGCCTTCATCATCTGGTTCAGCGATCGCGACGGCCGCAAGCCCGTAGCACCTGAGCCGGCGCAGACGACGCAACCCGCGGGCCTCAGCGCTGCCGACATAGCGTTGGAAGGGCTAACCTTCGAGCAAAGCCAGCCGGAACGAAGCTTCCGCCTGCGTGGCACGGTGACGAACAGGGGCCAGACCCTGCTCGAATATTTCCGGCTTTCGGTCACGCTGGAAGATTGCCCTGACGATGCCTGCCAGGCGATCGGCGACGACGCGGCCCTCATCCTCGCCCGGGTGCCGGCCGGCCAGAGCCGGCCGTTCGAAACTTTCCTCACCTTTCCGAACCGCGAGGGCCAGAGCCTGACGGCCCCAAAATGGACGACCAACATCGTCGAGGTTCGCGGCACAAACCGGTGAACAGCGGGCGCAGTGCCCGGAATGCGACACAATTCCGGCGGAAACCCGCTTCACAGTTTATCAGGAATCGCTTGTGAACAGCGCGCGCTCGGCGATTCGACAGGAGAGTGGGATATTCTAGGCGGCGTGCGGACGGCGTAGGGCTTCGACGAAAGCAACCGTCGTCGTCACCTCGGCGAATTCGGCGCGCAAGGTCGCGACATGGGCTCGGTGGACGTCCCGTGCCGGGATTTCCGTTCCATCTCCATCCGGCTGATCGAAGCAGTCGCATGCATCCTCGACGAGGATCATGCGGTAACCGAGATTGGCGCCGACGCGCACCGAGGTGGAGACACACATGTCGGTGGAGATGCCGAACGTAACGACTGTATCGACGCCGAGGCGACGAAGCCTGAGGTCGAGATCGGTGCCGATGAAGGCGGCGTTGACGCTTTTGGTGACGAGCGGCTCGCCGGCCTGCGGTTCGAAGCCGGGCCGGAAGGCGTTGCCGGAAGCACCGGGGCCGAGTGTCGAGCCCGGCATGACGCTATCATGGCGTACATGGATCACCGGCCGGCCGGCGGCGCGCCAGGCGGCAAGCAAAGCGAGACCATTCCGGTCGATATCGGCATTCCATCGGCGTGGCCAGGGGGCGCTGTCGAAAGCCTGCTGCATGTCGATCGGCAGCAGCACGGCATTGTCGGGCACTACGGGTAATTTCATGGCAAGGCTCCTTCGTTGCGAGAAGGAAGCTATCTGTCCTATCGTCCGGTTTCACTGGACAAGATGGCGCCAGACCGGACAAATGTCCGGCCTTCGCACGAAAGGAGATACAATTTGACGGAACTCGACGACAAGGATCGGCTGCTGCTGGCAGCGCTTCGCCAGGATTCTCGCCAGAGCCTGGTGGCGCTCGCCCGACATGCCGGCCTCTCGCGCAGCGGCGTGCACGAGCGCCTGCGGCGCCTCGAAGCCAAAGGCGTCGTCGCCGGCTACACGATCCGTCTCGGCGTCGAGGACAAGAACCCGACGGTCAGGGCCCTGGTCGCCATCACGTTCCAGTCCAGCAAGAATTGCGATCACATCGTGCCGCATCTCTCCGCCATGCCGCCAGTGGTCACCTGCTGGTCGCTCGCCGGGTCCACCGACCTGATGGTGCTCGTCGAATGCGCATCCAATGGCGATCTCGACACGATCCGCCGGCAGATTTCCCTGATCCCGGGCATCGCCACCGTGCAGACGCATGTGGCGCTCCGGACGCATTTCGATCGAAGAGATTAGGTGGGCCGGCCTTGGCCGATCCCACACATTTGAGGCCCTGCTTCAGGCCGGCCGGCTGATCTCGTCGAGATACCAATGGATGTAGCGCAGTTCGTTGTGCTCCATCGGCGCGATCGGCCCCGGCATGAAATAGTGCGAGCGCACGCCGCGGGCGGTATGTTCGATGATCGCCTTGTCTTCCTCGGTCGTCACCTTCCACAGCCACGTCAGCCTTTCCAGATCGTAGTCGCGCCCCTCCTCGGCGCTACCGTCGACGAGCCAGATCAGCTCCATCTCCGAGGTCTCCGCGGTCTTGGGCACGAAGCGGTAGATCATGCCGTGATCGGGATAGCAGACGAGGAAGGTGGTGCCGCCGAGGTGAATGGAGGTGACGCCGCCGTCGAAATCGCTGAAGCGCCCCATCAGCGTGCTCAGCGCCTGGCCGTCCTTGCTCCCGGTCTTGGCGCCGTCATAGAGCGGATAACGGAAGGCATGCACCGCCTCCTTGCCGCCGGCAGACGTCTGCCAGTGGTTGCCGGAGCCAACCTCGATGCCCAGTTCACAAGTACGCGCCTCCATCCGGGCGTTCAGTTCCTCGATCATGTGCAGCGGCTGTTCCAGCGCATGTGTCTCGGAATATTCCGGATGCGCCGGGCCGCAGTGGTAGCACTCCACATAGTTCTCGACGGCGAGCTTCCAGTTGGCGTCAACCGGATAGGACTGGCGATGGGCGATCTTCGCCGATCCCCAGCCATACTGCCCGCAGGTCGCGTGCAGCAGATGCTCGACCTCGGAGAAATCGAGCGGCTCTTCGGCAAAGGAGATGAAGATCAGCCCTTCGGTGACGCGCACATGCAGCTTCTTCAGCCCGTGGTCTTCGCGCCTGAAATCCTTGGGCATCAGCCTTGCTGCCTTCAGCGCCCCGTCATTGCCATAGGTCCAGGCGTGATAGGGGCAGACGAAGGCGCGGGCGTTGCCCTTGTCCTTGGTGCAGACCTCAGCGCCGCGATGACGGCAGACATTGAGCATCGCGTGGATCTCGCCGTTCGCCGTGCGGGTGACGATCACCTGCTCTGATGCCATGCGAAAGACCTCGAAGTCATTGGCATTCGGGATCGCACTCTCATGGGCGACGCAGTGCCAATGGCGGCGGAAGACCCGCTCGAGATCACGTTCGTAGATCTCCGGATCGAGATAGAAGGCGCGGGCAAGCCCATGACCGGCGCGATGGGCGGCGACCAGCTGGTCGATACGGTCGCCGGTAACAGTTGTGGTCTTGAGCTCCGATACGAGCATGGGCTGAACTCCAACAATGGACCGGAAGGACCGCGTTCCGGCGCGCGTGTATTTCATTTTGACGCAAGGGGCTCGCCACGCGTCTCCTTCTCCCGGTCAAAACGGGGAGAAGCAGGCCGGATCAGAGGCGCTCCCCCTCGCATCAGGGCCAGCCCAAACGCGTGTGTCTCCATCCCCAGGCACACGTCACCAGCCGCGAACTTCGGTCGACACCTCAGCCCGTCGCATTTCCTTGCAATCTGTAGGGAACGAGCGACCATGTCCGGCCGCCCGCAACACCCGTCCCGCGACCGGGACGGAGCCTTCAGCAGAAGATCTGAAACTTCTCCCGGATCATCCGGTCGATCTCAGGCGCGATCACCGAAGGGGCCGCCTCCGCCAGAATGCGGTTTTTCTTCTCGATCGCCTTGGCCACCAGATCCGGACGGCCGATCTCCACCCATTCCTTCGGGCTCGTGCGGTCGGCAACCGCCGGATAGATGTATTCCGTCTGCATCAGCCCCAGCGTCTGCGGGTGGCCGAGATAGTGGCCGGGGCCCTCGAGGCAAACCGAGCGCATGGTTTCGAGCGAGACCGAATCCTCTGTTACGTCGATGCCGCGGATGCAGCGCTGCACTTGCCCCAGAAGATCGTCGCCAAGCACCAGCGATTCGAGGCAGAAGCCGAGCAGCGAGGCATGCATGCCGACGGCCTCGTAGACCATGTTGAGACCGGAGAGCCCCGCCATGACGTTGGAGATCGCCTGCTCCCAGCCGGCCTGCATATCCGGCAGCTTGGCGTCGGCGATGCCGGCCGCAGCGCCACCCGGCAGGCGGTAGAACTGGTGCATCTGGGCGCAGCCGGCCGTCAGCAGCGCCTGTTCGCCCGAACCGCCCGACATTGCCCCGGTGCGCAGGTCAGAGACGAAGGGCCAAGTGCCGAACACGGCAGGATGGCCGGGCGACATAGCGTTGACATAGACCACGCCTGCCAGGCACTCGGCCACCGCCTGGACGATCGCGGTTGCAAGCGGTGCCGGTGCGGTGGCGCCCGCCTGACCGGCCGAAAGAAGCAGGATCGGCATCCCAGCGCGGATGCACTTTTCCATGGTGATGCAGCTTTCCTCGGCGAACTTCATCGGCGGCACGACGAAGCAGTTCGAGTTGGAAACGAAGGGCCGCGCCCGCCACTTGTCCTCGCCGCCGGCGATCATGTGGATGAGATCGAAACAGCCGTCGACATGCGAGGGATCGGAGAAGCTGGTGCCGACATGCTTGGTCGTGCCGGCGCAGCAGGCATAGAGCGTATTGATGTCCATCAGGAAGTTGTCGGCCACATCCCGGCAGACCATGGCGCGCTGGAAGAAGTGCACATTGTCGAGGTGGTGCACGAGCTGCGCGGCATTGAGCAGGTCCTTGGAGGTCGACTCGCGGTATTCGCGTTTCTCGACATCGACGATGTGTACCGCGGCTCCGGCGGTGCCGTAATAGACGCGAGTGCCCGAGAGCTCGAGATCCTGTTTCGGATCGCGGGCATGAAGCGTGATGTCGCGCGCGGCGATCGCAAGCATGTCTTCGACCAGTGCTCGGGGAAAGCGGATGCGTCCGTCATCGCCGAGGATCGCGCCGGCGCCGGTCATGATCTCGACACCCGATTTCGGCGCATTGGCAAGGCCGATCTGCTCCAGCGCATCGAGTGCTGCCTCGTGGATGCGCTTCACATTGGCGTCGCTCAACGGCTTGTATTGCCCGCCGGAAAGCCCAGGGCGTACCGGCCGGATGTTTTCGGCCAAGGGAGCCGCGCGCAGCGCCACCCGCGCCGCCCGCCCGCCGGACCGTCTCGAAGCCGCAACTGCACAATCATCAGCCATCATCATCTCCCAATGGGGCGCATGCCCCTGATTCCTGCCGTGCGGCGCTGCCCCACATCCGCGCGGTGAGAGATTGCCCCTCATCCGCCTGCCGGCACCTTCTCCCCGTCTGGACGGGGAGAAGGGACTTGTGGCGCCCGCTCGTTCCTCTCCTCAGCGTTCATGAGGATGAGGATTAGCTGGCCTTCTGCACCGCCTCGTTCTTCCACCGCCCCTCACTCCAACCTCTCTCCGCGTGTGGTGAGAGGGAATGACCCGGGGCCGCGTCTCCCTTCTCCCCGCCTGCGGGGAGAAGGTGCCGGCAGGCGGATGAGGGGCTCTAGCCTTTCCGCGCGGATGAGGGACGAGCCCAACCGCCTGCCCTAAATCCGCACCCGCTCCGCCCTTGGGTCGTACATAGGCTTCAGCGACGCCTCGGCCTTCACCCGCGTGCCGGCGATCTCGATCTCGAAGCTTGATCCGAGCACGTCGTCGGCGCTCTCGCCTTCCGACGGCACGTAGCCAAGCCCGATCGCGCCGCCGAGGTGATGGCCGTAATTGCCCGACGTGATCGTGCCGACGATCTTGCCGTCGCGAACGATCGCCTCGTTGTGGAAGAGCAGTGGCTCGGGATCGGAAAGCCGGAACTGCACCAGCCGGCGCGATAGGCCCCGATTGTGCTTGGCAAGCACCGCCTCGCGGCCGATGAAGTCGCCCTTGTCGGCTTTGACCGCAAAGCCGAGCCCGGCTTCGAGCACATGGTCCTCGTCGGTGATGTCGTGGCCGAAATGGCGGAAGGCCTTTTCGATGCGGCAACTGTCGAGCGTGTGGATGCCGCAGAGCTTCAGGCCCAGCCCCTCGCCCGCCGCCTCCAGCGCCTCGAACACATGCGCGGTCTGGTCGGTCGGGACATAGAGCTCCCAGCCGAGTTCGCCGACATAGGTGACGCGGTGGGCGCGGGCGAGCCCCATGCCGACCTCGATCTCGCGGGCCGTGCCGAAAGGATGAGCGGCATTGGAGAAATCGTTGGGGCTGACCTTCTGCATGAGCTCCCGCGCCTTCGGCCCCATGACGCAAAGCACGCTTTCGCCGGCGCCGACATCGGTGATGACAACGAACTCGTCGGTCAGATGCTTGCGCAGCCAGGCAAGGTCGCGCTGCAAGGTGGCGCCGGGCACCACCAGCAGGAAGGCGGTTTCCGAAAGACGGGTCACCGTCAGGTCGCTCTCGATGCCGCCGCGCCCGTTCAGCATCTGGGTATAGACGATGCGGCCGGGCTCGACGTTCATCTCGTTGGCGCAGAGCTTCTGCAGGAAGGAAAGCGCGTCGCGCCCCTCGACCCGGATCTTGCCGAAGGAGGTCATGTCGAACAGGCCGACGCCGTTGCGCACAGCCAGATGCTCCGCTTTCTGGTTTTCAAACCAGTTCTGCCGCTTCCAGGAATAGCGGTATTCGCGCTCCTGGCCCTCGTTCGCAAACCAGTTGGCCCGCTCCCATCCCGCCACTTCGCCGAAGACCGCGCCGCGGGCTTTCAGATGCTCGTGCAGCGGCGAGCGGCGCACACCGCGGGCCGTCGCCATCTGGCGATAGGGGAAATGGTCGGCATAGAGCAGGCCGAGCGTTTCAGAGACGCGGTCTTTCAGGTAGGCGCGGTTCTTCTGGAACGGCTGCGCCCGGCGGATATCCACCTCCCAGAGATCGAAGGGCGGCTCGCCGTCGTTCATCCATTGCGCGAGCGCCATGCCGGCCCCGCCCGAGGAAACGATGCCGATCGAGTTGTAGCCGGCCGCCACCCAATAGCCTTTCACCTCCGGCGCCTCGCCGAGATAGTAGCGGTCGTCGGGCGTAAAGCTCTCAGGCCCGTTGAAGAAGGTGTGGATGCCGGCCGTCTCCAGCATCGGCATGCGGTTGACCGCCATTTCGAGGATCGGCGCGAAATGGTCGAAATCGTCGGGCAGCTGGTCGAAGCAGAAATCTTCGCGGATGCCATCCATGCCCCAGGGCTTGGCTTTCAGTTCGAAGGCGCCGATCAGCATCTTGCCGGCGTCCTCCTTGTAGTAGGTGCACTCATCGGGCACGCGCAGCACCGGCAGGCGCGTGAGGTTCGGGATCGCCTCGGTGACGATGTAGAAATGCTCGCAGGCATGCAACGGCACCGTGACGCCCGATTGCCGCGCGAATTCCCGGCCCCACATGCCGGCGCAATTGACGACATGCTCGGTCTCGATCGTGTAGGTCTCACCGTTCTGTTCGCAGGTGACGCCGGTCACCCGGCCGTCCTTCTTCAAAACAGAGGTCACCTTCACGCCTTCGATGATCGTTGCGCCGTTCTGGCGCGCCCCCTTGGCCAGCGCCATGGCGATGTTGGCCGGGTCGCACTGGCCGTCGAGCGGCAAATGCACCGCCGCTTTCACGTCCGAGGTGTTGAGGTGCGGATACATCGCCTTCACTTCGTCAGGCGTGATCTCGCGCACGTCGACATTGAAAGCCCGCGCAAGCGACGCCTGTCGGTAGATTTCTTCCTTGCGTTCCTCCGTCAGCGCCACGGTGATCGAGCCGTTCTGGCGCATGCCGGTGGAAATGCCGGTCTCTGCCTCGAGCTTGACGTAGAGGTCGGCAGAATATTTCGCGAGCCGCGTCATGTTTTGCGAAGCGCGCAGCTGACCGATAAGGCCGGCCGCATGCCAGGTGGTCCCTGACGTCAGTTGCTTGCGCTCAAGCAGAACCACGTCGGTCCATCCAAGCTTGGCCAGGTGATAGGCGACCGAACAGCCGGACACGCCGCCACCGATGATGACCGCACGGGCTTTCGAGGGAATGGGCTTCGTCATGCGCGCAGTCTTTCATTGGAGGGATCCCAGAGCGGCTGGTCCGCTTCGACCGTAGCCTTGAAGCGATCGCCGAAGATCTCGACCTCGATTTCCGTGCCGGGCACGGCGAGATCGGCGCGCAGCATGCCGAGTGCAATCGACTTGCCGACGCGGTGGCCCCAGTTGCCCGAGGTCGTTTCGCCGACCACCTGACCGTCGGACCAGAGCGTCGACATGTAGGGTGCGTCGCAACCGTCTGCGGCGACCGTCAACGTCACGAAGCGCTTGGAAACGCCCTGCTGCTTCTCGCGCTCCAGCGCCACCTTGCCCTTGAAGCCAGGCTTGCCCCAATCGACGAAGCGCTCCAGCCCGCCCTGCAGGATGGTGTAGTCGGTCGAAAGGTCGCCCTTCCAGGCGCGGTAGCCCTTCTCGATGCGCAGGCTATCGAGCGCTTCCATGCCGAAGGGCTTCACCCCGTGCTTCTGCCCGGCCGCCCAGACGGCGTCGAAGATGGCGGCCGTGTCCTCGACCTTGGTATGGATCTCCCAACCGAGTTCACCGGCGAAGGAGACGCGCACGAGCTGGCAATGGCGCCCGGCGATCTGCGCCGTCTGGTGCGTGAGCCAGCCCTTGGCGAGATCCGCTTCGCTGACCTCGGCGAGGATCGCGCGCGACTTCGGCCCAGTGAGGATCTGGCAGGAGAAGGACTTGGTGACGTCGTCGATGCTGAAGGCGGCGTCTGCCGGCCGGTGCTTCAGCAGCCATTCGAGATCGTGCCACTGCGCGGTCGCCGCCGTGATCAGGAAGAAGAAATCCTCGTCCAGCATCATGACCGACATTTCCGTGACGATCCGGCCCTTGTCGTCGGCGAAATAGGCAAGGCCGATTCGCCCAGGCTTCGGCACGCGGCCGGTGATGAGGCCGGAAAGCCATGCGGTCGCGCCCTCGCCCTTCACCCGAAAACGCGAGAAGCCCGGCAGGTCGAGAATGCCGGCGGCATCGCGCACGGCGAGACATTCCTCCTCGATGCGCTTCGCCCACGGCCCTTCCCGGCCCCAGGTCTGCGTCGCCTCCTCGGAGGTGTCGTCGCCGGGCTTGGCGTACCACATCGCCCGTTCCCAGCCGTTATAGGGCTTGAACTGGGCGCCAAGGGCGGTAATGCGATCGTGGATCGGCGACATCTTCCTGTCGCGGCCGGCCGCCCAATAGTGTTTGGGAAAATGCATCGCATATTCGTGGCCGTAGATCTCCATGCCCTTGGCGATGCAATAATCCTGGTCGGTATAGTCGGTGTAGCGGCGCGGGTCGCAGGACCACATGTCCCACTCGGTCTGCCCCTCGGTAATCCATTCGGCGAGCACCTTGCCGGCGCCACCCGCCTGGCAGATGCCGAAGGTGAAGACGCAGGCCTCGAATGCATTGGGCACGCCGGGCATCGGGCCGATCAGCGGGTTGCCGTCGGGCGCGTAGGGGATCGGGCCGTTGATGATCCGCGACAGACCGGCGGTTCCCAGAATCGGCACGCGCTCGACCGCATCGTTCAGGTACCATTCCAGCCGGTCGAGATCGTCGGGGAAGAGCTGGAAGGAGAAATCTTCCGGCATCGGATCGTCGGGCGTTACCCAATGGGCGCGGCAGTTGCGCTCGTAGGGCCCGAGGTTCATGCCGTTCTTCTCCTGGCGAAGATAGTAGGAGCTGTCGACGTCACGAAGCAGCGGCAGCTTGTGGCCGACCTCCTTCGACCAGGCGGCGAGTTCCGGAATTTCGTCGAACAGGATGTACTGATGGCTCATCACCATCATCGGCACGTCACGGCCGAACATCTTGCCCACTTCGCGGGCATAATAGCCGGCGGCGTTGACGACGTATTCGCAGCGGATCTCGCCCTGCGGCGTCGAGATGACCCATTCGTCGTTTTCGCGGCGCGCGCCCGTGACCGGACAGAAGCGGATGATCTTGGCGCCCATGTCGCGCGCACCCTTGGCCAGCGCCTGCGTCAACTGCGCCGGATCGATGTCGCCGTCATAGGGATCGTAGAGCGCGCCGGTCAGCTCGTGGGTTTCGAGGAACGGGTAGCGGGCGCGCATTTCGTCCGGCGAGAGAATGTCGAGATCCATGCCTTGATAGCGGCCCATGCCGACGACGCGCTTGAATTCCTGCAGCCGCTCCTTCGAGTGGCCGAGCCGGATCGAGCCGGTGACGTGATAGTTCATCGGGTAATCGACCTGGGCCCCGAGGTCACGATAGAGCGACGCCGAATAGCGCTGCATGTTCATGATCGACCAGGAGGACGAAAACGTCGGCACGTTGCCGGCCGCATGCCAGGTCGAGCCCGCCGTCAGCTCGTTCTTTTCCAGAAGCACGCAATCGGTCCAGCCGGCCTTGGCAAGATGGTAAAGCGAGGAAGCCCCGATCGCTCCCCCACCGATGATCACGACGCGTGCGTGCGACGGCAAATTCGACATCAACTGTTCCCTCGTTTTGCCGAATTCTTGCCGGTGAAGCCGGGCGTCATCAAGCAACGGAAACAGGCTTTATTGATCGATGTTTTCGATTAGATTGGAGCGATTGCAGCGGGAGAGAACGGCATGCAGGTGGAGCTGATCGAAACCTTCCTGGATTTGATGGAGAGTCGCTCCTTCAATCGCACCGCCGAGCGGCTGAACCTCACCCAGTCGACGGTCTCGCATCGGGTGAAGGCGCTGGAAGCGCAGTTCAACCGCAAGCTCTTCACCCGCAACAAGGGCGGCACCGTGCCGACCGCTGCCGGGCTGCGTTTCCTAGATTATGCGAAAGCCCTGCAAAACCAATGGCATGAGGCAACGCGCGCCGTCACCAATGCCGGGGCGCTGGAGCGTTCCATGCGGCTCGGCATCCAGCATGATCTGGCCGAGGCTTTTGCGGGGGAATGGATGGCGGCGATCCGCCGGGACATGCCCGGCATCGAGGTCTATATGGAGGCCGATTACTCCAACCAGATGAACCGCGATCTCGGCGCCGGCGACCTCGATCTGGCGATCCTCTATACGCCCCACTATCTGCCTGACCTTTACTACGAACGGATCGGCGATCTGCATTACGTGCTGGTCAGCACCGAGGCCCGCGACCTCGCAGATGTACGCTCCGAAAACTACATCCGCTCGAGCTATTCGCCGACCTTCGACCGCGCCCACCGGCTGGCCTTGCCGCATCTCTCCGCCGCACTCGTCTCGGCCGGCCAGAACATGGCGATCACCCGGGTTCTCGCGGCCCTCGGCGGCTCGGCCTATGTGACCGCCGCCACGGCGGAGCGGCTGGCGGCAGACGGATTTGCCGCCCGCGTTCACGATGCTCCGGTGATCCCGCAGACGGTCTATGCCGCAACCAGCCTGCGCACCCGTCACGCCCACCAGCACCGCAAGATCATCGCCGCCATGGGCGAACTGCTCGCCACGCTGCCGGTGCCAAATACAGAGAGCGCCTAGATCAATGTCGAGCTGTTACGCCATGCGGCGCTGGATCAGCCGCTGCAGGACCATCAGGATGGAGACGATCGCGAGGTAATAGATCAACGCCGCGGAGTACCATTCGACGAAGCGGAAGCTTGATGCGATCGCGTCGTTGACGACCGCCATGATCTCGCGCATTGAAATCACATAGGCAAGCGAGGTCAGCTTGATCAGGTTGATGAATTCGTTGACCAGCACCGGCATGACGATCCTGAGCGCCTGCGGCAGGATCACGAGAAAGAACGTCTGCCAGCGATTGAGGCCGAGCGCGCGGGCGGCGTCCGTCTGCCCCTGGCCGATTGCCGAAAGCGCCCCGCGCATCGCCTCCGCCATGTAGGCCGCCGTCACCAGAGTAAACGCGATGAAGGCGGCGACGAAGGGCGTGTACCAGGGCGCCCGCGTCAGCCCGGGGAAGAGCTGCGGCGCGCCGTTCCAGACGATCAGGAGCACGAGGATCAGAGGCGCCGAGCGAAACAGCCAGACATAGAGCTGCGCTGCCGTACGCCGCACCGCCGCCACCGAATTCAGCGCGACGGCAAGCGGCAGGCAGAGTAGGAACGACGCCGCCTGCACCAGGATCGAAAGCAGGATGGCGATGCCCGCCCCCTGCAGCATGACGGGCATGGTCAGGGCATCGAGAAACAGTTTGGTGTCGAAGTTCATGCCCTGCCCCCTTTTTGATCAGGAGTCGTAATCGACGTCGAAGAGCGACGGATCGACGCCGTATTTCTTGGCGAGATCACCGAAGAAGCCCTTTTCCTTGAGCGCCTTCAGCCCCGCTTTGACCGCGACTGCATCACCGCCGTCGCGGCGGCTGTAGATGCCGTACTTGAAATCCGAGGCCCAGATGTAAGGAAGCTGAAGCGTGCCGTCGGAGCGCGCGGCGCGATAGGCACCCTCGGCCTCTTCCGTCACCGTCGCATCGACGCGGCCGACGAAAACCTGCTGATAGGCCGCCTGCTGTGTCGGGTATTCCTGCACCTCGACCGGCGGCAGGCCCTTGGCGGCGAGTGCCTCGTTCAGCGGCCCGATCCGCTCTTCCTTGTAGTAGGCGCCGGCTTCGAGCGCGATGACCTTGCCGCTCAGGTCCTCCGGCACCTTGATCGTATCGCGGCCCGCCTTGGTGACCATCGCGGTTGCCGATTTCATGTAGGGCACGCCGTCATAGGTCTCGCGCCGTTTGGCGTTGATGTAGATGCCGCTAATGATGACATCGCAGCGCCCTGCCCCAAGCGTCGGCAGCAGGCCGGCAAATTCGGTGACAGTGTAGCTCACCTTCGCATTCCATTGCGCCGCCAGCGCTTCGGCGATCTCGATGTCGATGCCTGTCGGCGCCGCGTCGGCGGGATGCTCCTTGAAGGAGAGCGGCGGAAAGGCGGCGGTGGTGCAGACGCCGATCTCGCCATCCGCCGCAAAGGCCGGCGGCTCGGCCTGTGCGGCGCCGGCCGAAAGCACGGCGGCTGTAAGAAGAGTTGCGCAGGATGCCAGTCTGAACATCGTCATTCCCCTTATTGTGCTGGTGAAACGCGGCCGACGATGTCGCCGTAGGTCTGGCTGTCGAAGGCCGGAAGGATGAGCGGATCCACAAAGCCATCACGCCGCGCCGTCAGCACGTATTGCATCATCGACGCATTGTCCGGCATCTCGAAAACCTGGACGAAGTCGTAGGCTCCGAGCGTGGCATAGAAGGCGACCGAGCGGCCGCCAAGCGCTGCGACCCGATCCTCGCTCACCCTGCGCCGGGCGCCGCTGTCCGAGAGCTCGGCCAGTCCCTTGGAGGTCAGTCGCATTAGCGAGATATATCTTTGCATAGGGCATCAATCCGTTGAAACGGTTGGCAAAAGGCTTTGGAAATGTGAGGTATTGAGCCGCGCTCGGAGAATTCCAGGAAAAGTGCGAAACGGTTCTTCGTCCGGAATTGCGCGGTGCCAGAGCGCTAGCGCGCGGCCTTGGCCAATCCGGCAATGACCGCATCGCTGGTCGAGACCGTGCCGAAGATGCCGTTCTCGATCGAGATCATGTTGATCGCCGCCTCATGCGCCCACTGCTCGCCGCTGGCACAGCAGTCCGAAATCGTCAGGCACTGGAAATTGCGGTCGCAGGCTTCGCGTAGCGTCGTGTGTACGCAGACATCGGTGGTGCAGCCGGTAAAGAGCATGTGGGTGATGCCCTGAGACCTCAGCACATGCTCGAGATCCGTATAGGTGAAGGAGCTGTTGCAGGTCTTGTCGATGATGACATCGGTGTCGGCGACATCGAGTTCGGGCAAGAGCTGGAACCCCGGGCTCGAACGCAACAGCACCTGCGTATTCTCCAGCCCCGAGCGCTTGCGCCGCCATTTCTCGTAAGGCGTCATGTCGGCGAGATCGGCGCGGTAGCCCTGGCGCGTGTGGATGATCAGGCAGCCGGCAGCCCGCGCTGCTGCAATCACCCGATTGACCGAGGGCACGATGGCGGCCAGCGGCGCCGGATCGTAGCCCATCGACGCGAAGTAGCCGTTCGGCGAGCAGAAGTCGACCTGGAGATCGATCACCATCAGCGCGGTCTGCGACGGAACCAGCTTTCCATCATAAGGAAAATCAAACGGTTGTGCCTCGATCATGGTGTTCTCCCTCTCTCCGGTTCGATTCATAGGAGCAAAAATCGATTGGGAATAGCGATTTTTTATGCTTGATATTGTGCAGTCTGGCTAAACAATAATGAGCCTCAAACGGCCACCAGGTACGCGGAGAATCCATGTGAAGGCGCTGCATTTCCTGCCCTATATCCGGGCGTTCGAGGCTGTGGCGCGCATCGGTTCCGTGCGCCAGGCGGCAGACGAGTTGGGCTTGAGCCCCGGCGCCGTGTCGCTGCAATTGCGCCGGCTGTCGGAGACGACCGGCCTGACGCTGCTTGAGAAATCCGGCCGCAACATCAAGCTCACCGCCGCCGGTCGCGAGTTCGCGCAGACGGTTTCCCACGCGATCGGCAACCTTGCCGCAGCTGTCGAGGACGGCACCGACCGACGGCTTGAAAGCCACCAGCACAAGCTGACCGTCGCCCTGCCACCGGCGCTGGCGATTGCCTGGATGGCCGGGCTGCTGGTGCAGTTTGCCGGCGCGCGTGGTTTGACCGACCTTTCGATGCGCAACTGCATTCGCGCCAGCGACGTCGCCTGGGACGACGTCGATCTCGCCGTCGTCTACGACAACCCGCCTTTCGACGGCCTGTGGTGGCAGGCGGTCAGCGACGTGAAACTGCGCACGGTCTGCTCGCCGCTGCTCTTTCCCCGGCTCGAAGGACCGCTGCGCGAGAGGAAGCTGCGCGACGTCACGCTGCTGCATGAGGATGACGGCCGGGAATGGGCGCGCTGGTCGGCCGCCTCGCGCATCTCGCTCGAGGGCAGCCGCAGCGTGCGGGTGCAATCGGTCGCGATCGCCGTCGCCTCGGCGCTGCAAGGACAGGGCATTGCCCTCGTCTCCGACGTGCTGACACGCTCCTATCTCTATGAGGGACGGCTGATCCAGCCTTTCCCGACGGCAATACCGGCGTCGGCCGGCTACTACCTGCTCTGCCCCACGGAAAAAGCCGAGGAGCCGCTGATCCAGGCATTCGCCAACCAGATCGCCGCCCACCTGCGCGGCGAGCGTTTGGGCGACAAGCAGGCTCAGTAGCGGCCCTTGAGCAGCGCCTTCAGCCGCTCGGCATCCGCCTCGGTCACACCAGGCGGTGCCACCACCTGCATCCAGGCGTCGATATAGTGTTCCGGCGCATAGACATGGCCGTAGCCGATCGGCGACGTGGTCGCGAGCGCCATGTCGGCCAACAGCTGGAACATGGTGACGACCGGGAACCAGCGAAGCGCGGGCGAAACGTCGGCACCACGCGGCGCCTTCATCCAGTCCGGCTCACGGTAGAAGGAATGGGGATCGAAGAAGGTGATCGGATCGCTCGCATATTGCAGGTAGACGATGCGGACATTGCCCCACTGGGCGCCCGGAATGTTGAGCGCGTTTTCCTGGTTGGTGAAGCGGATCACCGAGCCATCGCGATAGAGCGGCCGCCATTCCGGTGAGCCGGGATTGCGATTTCGCGTGATCTGCAGCCAGGTCCTGGTCGGGAACGGCGAACCGACCCAGAGAGCGCCCTGGAACGGGTCGCTGATGATGTCGAAGGGATCGACCGAGCCTTGCGAGTTCATTGCGCCGAGGCTGAGACCATAGAGATAGAGCCTCGGCCGCTTGTCCTTCGGCAGCGTCGTCCAGTAGCCATAGACCGCGTCGAACAGTGCATCGGCCGTCTCCGCCCCATATTCCGGCTCGACCAGCAGCGACAGCCAGCTTGTGAGATAGGAATACTGCACGGCGACGCTCGCGACATCGCCCTTCAAGAGATATTCGAGCGAATCGAGGCCCGGCGGGTCGATCCAGCCGGTGCCGGTCGGAACCACGATCAACAGATTGGAGCGCTCGAAACCGCCGACGCGCTTCAGTTCCTCGAGCGCCAGCTTCGCCCGCTCCTTGGCGGTTTCGGCCGAGTTGAGACCGGCATAGACCCGCAAGGGTTCCTTTGCCTCAGCCCCGAAAAAGGCGCCGATGTCCTTCGCGGCCGGGCCGGACGCGATGAACTGGCGCCCCTGGCGGCCAAGCTCGTCCCAGGTCATCAGCGACGCGCTACTGCCCGTCTTCGAAGGATCTGTCGGCGGCGCAACGTCGGGGTCGATCAAGGCGTCCAGCCGCTGGAACGAGCTGTCGGCCGCATGCAGGACAAAGCGGAAGATGACACCATCGGCGGCCGACCAGAAGAGCGCGAGCGCCGCAACCACCCCGGCAAGCTTGGCCATCGGCCGGGTCAGCACATATTCGAAACGCCTGGTCAGAAACCGGAAGGTCAGCCGGAACAGGCGCGCCAACAGCACGACGACGACGAAGACGACGGCCGCGATCAGGCCGAGCTTGAACGGCTCGGCGCTTTCGACCGGGTGCATCCCCATGATCTCGCGCACCGTGTTCTGCCAGTAGGCTGTGCGCCAGAGGAAGGTCAGCGCAACCGCGATGCAGCCGAACGCCGCCACCACCTTCACGGTGAAACCGGTGCGCCCGCGGATCTCCGGCAGGTCGAGCAAGGACCATAGCCAGCGCATGAGCACGCCGATCGCATAGCCGGCGGAAAGCGACAGGCCAGAGATTACCGCCTGCACCACATAGGGTCGCGGGATCAGGCTCGGCGTCAGCGACATGGCAAAGAAGAAGACGCCGACAATCAGGCCGGAGGTCGAGAAGGATGCCAGCAGCGCCGAAACGAAGCGCGGCACCGGCAGTCTCGACAGTCGGGTCTGTTGAAGATTTGCCATGGCCGATCCCACCTTATGCAGACATGTCACCGCAACGGCCGAGGCCGTCCGGCGAAGGTCCCGTATCACTTTGAATTGCTGCACATTTATCCTCAAATCGGCGACGATTTGACGAAACGCGCAGCAGGCGCCGGCAGCAATGTCGCCTCCCGCTCGTGTCCAGTCAATCGCCGCAACCGGAAGACGCGCAAGCACTGGCCTGACAGCGGCACTCCGACCCTCACGCGCGGGTCACCTCGACCGGTGTTTTCATGATGATTTCGCGGTGCGGGAACGGGATCGAAATGCCCGCCGCCTTGAAGGCATCCCACAGCGCCATCAGCACCTGACCGCGAATGTTGGTGAGCCCGTTGCTCGGATCGGAGATCCAGAACCTCAGCTTGAAATCGAGCGACGATGCGCCGAAGCCGGTCATCCAGCAGACCGGCTCCGCGTGGCTGCTGGCAACCCGTGGGATCGATTTGGCAGCCGCAATGGCAATGCGCGCCACCTCATGCGGATCGCTGTCATAGGAGGTGCCGAAACTGACCTCGATGCGGACGAAGTCGCTTGAGAACGACCAGTTCACCACCTGCTGCGAGATGAAGTCCTCGTTCGGAATGAGGTACTCCTTTCCGTCCCTGGTGATGACGGAGACGAAGCGGGAGCGCAGGTCGCGCACGGAGCCGAAGGTATCGCCGAGCGTGATCGTGTCGCCGGGTTTGATGGATTTGTCGAGCAGGATGATGATGCCGGATATGAAGTTGGAGACCACCTTCTGCAGACCGAAACCGATACCGACGCCGACCGCCCCGGAAAAGACCGTCAGCGCCGTCAGGTCGATGCCGGTTGCCGACAGCGCGATTGCGCCGGCAAAGCCGATCAGCGCGATCTTGACCAACTTGCTGATCAGCACCTTGAAGGAGGGCGTCAGATCCGCTGAACGCTGGATCCAGTGTGAAGAGACGTTGCCGATCAGCACCGCAAGCCAGACCAGCGCGGAAGAAAGCACGATGGCTTTGAGGACCAGCAGCAGCGACAGACGAACCGCGCCGAAATTGATGGCAACGCCGTCGAGCGTCGTCAGGATCACCCGATCGAGCCCGACCGCATAGAGCGCAAAATAGATCCAGCCGACGACGGCGGTAACCCGCGCCAGCATCTGGTTGCGGATGATGCGTGTCAGCACCGAGATGACGAACCAGGCCGCCGTCAGCGTCAGCGCAGTGGCCACCAGCCAGCGATAGGAAGGCCATCCGAAGCGCAATATCATCCCGTCGGCGATCCAGAGCCAGACGATCAGAAACAGCCACTGCAGCCGCCGCATGAAGGCGATGATCACGCGCAGCAGGTCCGGGTTACCCTTGATCAGGCGGGCGCGCGCTTCGACCAGCGGCTCTGTCCGCTTTGCCAGCGCGCCGCAGATCAGGTGACCGGCGACGATGATGGCGAGCTGATAATACGTCCACTCGTTCAAAAGGACCGTGCGCAACCAGGAAGCGACGGCATCGAACGCTGTTGCCAAATCCATCGTCTCTCTCCGAGAGATCAAGGCGCCCGCCGAGCGTTTGGGGACGCCCTGACCCCTTGAATCTAGGGCATCCTCGACGCTTTCAAAGCCGACCGAAGAAAGTCGAACGTCTTCAAAGACTTGTGAAGCGTGGACGCTAGATCCGCCGCTCCTTGATGGTGTTCATGACGAAGCTGGTCTCGATCGAGGCGACGCATTTGAGCCTTGCGATCTTCTCCTTGATGAAGCGCTCGTACTGATCGAGGCCGGCGCTCATCACCTTCAGCACATAATCGCGCGAGCCGGTTACCAGGTGGCACTCGAGCACCTCGTCCCAGCCGCGCACCGCCTCCTCGAACATGACGATCTCGTCCTCGTGCTGGCGGCTGAGCCTGACAGTCGCGATCGCCGTCATCGTCCAGCCGTCGACCGCCGGATCGATCAGCGCCGTATAGCCGCGGATGACGCCGGTCTCCTCGAGCCGTCGCAACCGACGCAGACAGGGCGAAGCCGATAGCCCCACCCGTTCGGCAAGCTCGTTGTTGGTGAGGCGGGCATCCCCCACCAGTTCCTTCAAAATCCTGCGATCCATCTCGTCGGCAATTTTCTGCGCCATATCTTCTCAACTCAGCCAGATCTTTGCGCAACTCAAAGACCTCGAGCCGGAAATAGCAAGGATCAGTCCAAGCATCTGATATAATTTGCCTGTCAGTCGAGTCCGCTTCCCATCAGGAGACAAGTCATGACCGCACCGCATCCCTCCAAGACCCATATCGGAAACCACAAGCTGCATCCCGAAACGCAGATGCTGAACTATGGCTACGATCCGGAACTGTCCGAGGGCGCCGTCAAGCCGCCGGTGTTCCTGACCTCGACCTTCGTGTTCCGCTCGGCCGAAGAGGGCCGCGACTTCTTCGACTTCGTTTCCGGCCGCCGCGAGCCGCCGGCGGGCGTCGGCGCCGGCCTCGTCTATTCGCGCTTCAACCATCCGAACAGCGAGATCGTCGAAGACCGCCTCGCCGTCTACGAGCGCACCGAGAGCTGCGCGCTGTTCTCGTCGGGCATGTCGGCGATCGCCACGACCCTGCTCGCCTTCGTCAAGCCGGGTGACGCGGTGCTGCACAGCCAGCCGCTCTATGGCGGCACCGAGACACTGCTTGCCCGCACCTTCCTCAATCTCGGCGTCGCCGCCGTCGGCTTTGCCGATGGCGTCAACGAAGCGGCGGTGACGGCCGCCGCCGAAGAGGCGATGGCCAAGGGCCGTGTCTCGGTGATCCTGATAGAAACGCCGGCGAACCCGACCAACAGCCTCGTCGATGTCGCCATGATCCGCCGCGTTGCCGACGCTATCGGCCGAAAGCAGGGCCATACGCCGATCGTCGCCTGCGACAACACGCTGCTCGGCCCGGTCTTCCAGCGGCCGATCGAACACGGCGCCGACATCTCGCTCTATTCGCTGACCAAATATGTCGGCGGCCATTCCGACCTCATCGCCGGCGCGGCGCTCGGCTCCAAGGCGGTGATGAAGCAGGTAAAGGCGCTGCGCGGCGCGATCGGCACCCAGCTCGATCCGCATTCCTGCTGGATGCTCGGCCGTTCCTTGGAAACGCTCTCGGTGCGCATGCAGAAGGCCGACGACAATGCCCGTATCGTCGCCGAGTTCCTGCGCGAGCACCCGAAGGTCGAGCGCATCCACTACCTGCCCTTCCATGGCGAGGATACGCCCGTCGGCCGCACCTTCAAGGCACAGTGCACCGGCGCCGGCTCGACCTTCTCCTTCGACATTACGGGCGGCCAGGAAGCGGCCTTCCGCTTTCTGAATGCGCTGCAGATCTTCAAGCTCGCCGTCAGCCTCGGCGGCACGGAATCGCTCGCCAGCCACCCGGCGGCCATGACCCATTCCGGCGTGCCGATCGAGGTGCGCCACCGCATCGGCGTGCTGGAATCGACCATCCGCCTGTCGATCGGCATCGAGCATCCGGATGATCTCGTCGCGGATCTTTCAAACGCCCTGTCGGTCTCCTGATGCAAGCGGCCGCCGGTCGAGCCGGCGGCCGCTTCGCTGAATTGAAATGTGCAATTCCGGACGGAAAACCGCTGCGCACTTTTCCTGGAATTGGCTCGCTTGACTGGCGCAATTCCGGGCGGAAAACCGCTGCGCACTTTTCCTGGAATTGGCTCGCTCGGCTGGCGCAATTCCGGACGGAAAACCGCTGCGCACTTTTCCTGGAATTGGCTCGCTCGGCTGGCGCAATTCCGGACGGAAAACCGCTGCGCACTTTTCCTGGAATTGGCTCGCTTGGCTGGCGCAATTCCGGACGGAAAACCGCTGCGCACTTTTCCTGGAATTGCTTTAGTGCGCCAGGATGTTGACGATATTGCCGAACGGGTCGCGCATGTAGAAACGGCGCACACCCCAGGGCTCGTTGGTGATGTCGTAGACGATCTCGACGCCGGCGGCCTTGGCGCGCTGATAGGCCCGGTCGACGTCGTCGACCTCGATCGAAAGCACCGGCACGGGCGTATCGTTGCCGCCCTCGCTGGCGATGCTCACCTGTGGCATCGCCGCCTTGCCCTCGGCGGCAAAGGTCAGGATCCAGCCGTGATCCATCACCACGTCCAGTTCCAAGAGGTCACCGTAGAAGGCGCGTGCCGCCCGCGGGTCCGGCGCGTAGAGGTTGGAGACGATACGCTTGACGGTCATGGATTGCTCTCCTCCGGTGAGCCGCAACACGGCTACATCGGCACTCCCCAGTTGTTCTGTTGAACGCGATACAGCCTATACTGCCTGCCAAGTGCACTCAGTTGAAGCGAAAACGCATCGCTTCAGAAAGCCGCCGCCGCGTGCTTCGATGACGCGTGCGGGTTTGCGTCGGCAAGCGCCGCCCGCACCAGCGTCGCCGCTGCCTTGCCCGCCATCTCCATATAGCTGGCATCCCGGTGCAGCAGCACCACGGCGAAGCTGCCGTCGAGCAGCAGCAGGATCTGCTTTGCCAGCATGGCAGGCTCGGCGGCGCCGGCGTCGGTGAAGGTCTCGGCCATCCACGCCTCGAACTTCTTCTTGTGAGCCGCACCGATCCGGAGCGCCGGATGTCCTGGCATGTTGGCAAGCTCGGCAGAGGTGCGCAGGAAACCGCAGCCCTTCCACTTCGGGTGGCGCGCCGCCCGCGCCAGATTGACGAAGATCGCCTCGACCTTGTCGGCAAGGTCCCCGTCGCCCGTGTCGAACCACTTCCGGAAGAGCTTGAGATTGGGCTGGTCGCGACCTTCGAGATAGGCGGCGATCAGCTCGTCCTTGCTTTCGAAGTGGTAGTAGAGCGTGCGCTTCGTGACCCCCGCCGCCTCGGCCACCGCATCGACGCTGACGGCACGGATGCCCTCGGCATAAAACAGCTTTTCCGCCGCTGCGACGATCACGTCCCGGGTCGATTTCTCTGGTTTCGCCATCTCTGATGTATACCGACTAGTGAATATACATCGCATCTTCCCTCACCTAGCCTCTCCCCGTCAACACCTGCCGGAGAGCAACCATGTCGAACACTGTGCTGATGCAGATATCAGAGGGCATCGCCGTCCTCACTCTCAACCGTCCGCAGAAACTCAACGCGCTCAACTACGAGCTGATCGACCGGCTCATGAGCCTTCTCGACGAGATCGAAGTGAACGACGAGATCGGCGCGGTGATCATCACCGGCGCCGGCGAGCGAGCCTTTTCCGCCGGCGGCGATATCCATGAGTTCTCGCAAAGCGTGGCCAAGGGCGTGAACCCGGCCGTGCGCGATTTCGTTCGCCGCGGTCAGGGCCTGACGGCCCGGCTCGAAGCCTTCCCGAAACCGGTGATCGCCGCCGTCAACGGGCTCGCCTATGGCGGCGGCTGTGAGATTACCGAGGCCGTGCATCTGGCAATTGCTAGCGACAAGGCACGTTTTGCCAAGCCGGAGATCAAGCTCGGCATGCCGCCGACCTTCGGCGGCACCCAGCGCCTGCCGCGGCTGGCCGGCCGCAAGCGCGCAATCGAACTGCTCCTGACCGGCGAGGATTTCCTGGCCGATCGCGCGCTGGAGCTAGGGCTCGTCAACCGCGTCGTCCCGCATGAGGAACTGATCGCTTCCGCCCGTGACCTAGCAAAACGCATCATGGCGCACTCCCCCCTCGCCATCCGCTCGATCATCAATGCCGTAACCCGCGGCCTCAACATGTCGATCGCCGAGGGGTTGCTGGTCGAAAGCGAACAGTTTGCCCAGATGGTGCCAACCGACGATCTCGCGGATGCGCTCGCTGCCTGGAGGGGACGGCGCGTCCACGACGATCCACCGCGGCCCGGTCTCTTTTCGCGATACTTTTAAATTCAACCGAACGGTTGACAATTAGGTCGATCGCGACGATATTCAACGATATGGTTGAATATCAGAACGCACATCTCGATGCCGTGTTTCACGCGCTTTCGGACCCGACGCGGCGCGCCATGCTCCAGGACCTTTCGCAGGGCGAAAGACTGGTGGGTGAGCTTGCGGCGCCGTTCTCGATCTCGCTGGCCGCGGCATCGAAGCACATCAAGGTGCTGGAAGGAGCAGGTCTGGTGCGCCGCGAAGTGAAAGGTCGCACGCATGTGTGCCGGCTCGATGCCGCGCCGATGCATGCAGGCATGGAGTGGATGCGCCATTACGAAGCCTTCTGGCGGACCCGCATCGACGCACTCGAGGCGCTGCTTCTGGCCGAAGACGCCACTATCCAAAATGATCCGGAGGAAAAGCCATGACTTCGTCTGCCACAGCCTTTGCCGGTACCGATTACGGTCGCGTCATCGCACCGGACGCGGTGCGCATCGAACGCCTGCTGCCGGGCCCGATCGAGCGGGTCTGGTCCTATCTGACCGAGGAAAGCAAGCGTCGGCTCTGGATGGCATCGGGCACGATCGGCTCGTGCGAAGGTGCCGCGGTCGAGCACGTCTTCCGCCACTCGGAACTGACAGCGGAAGACGATCGGCCGCCGCAGAAATATGCCGCGCATGCCGGCGAGGTGCGCAATTACGGTCACGTGCTCGCCTGGGAGCCGCCGCGGCTGCTCGCCTATACCTGGAACGAAGAGACCGGCACGCCCTCGGAGGTCCGCTTCGAGCTCAGCCCTCGCGGCGACAAGGTGCTGCTCGTTGTCACCCATAAACGCATCGCCGATCGTGCCATCATGACCAGCTTTTCCGCCGGCTGGCACGTGCATCTCGACATTTTGCGCGCTCTGCTCGAAGGCGAAAAGCCGGCAGCCTTCTGGAGCAAGTTTGCCGACCTGGAAGCGCAATATGACGCGCGTATTCCGAAGCCGTGACGGCGGAATGGGCTTAGAGGTCAAGACGCCTACAGGCGCCGGCAAGGATCGACTTGCCGGCGCTTTTCGTCAGGCGCGGGCGAAACCGAGAACGAAGAGCGCCAGCGCGCCGATCGATGCGAAGGTGCGCACGTGGTTCCACCAGACCCAATCGGTCAGATAGCGCTCATGCCAGAGATCGGTCGCCGCCTGACCGGGGGCTGCAGCGGCGAGCGCATCGTTCATCGGCACGTTGAAGATGATCGTCACCAGAAGCACGCCGACGACATAGGCGATGCCGCCGGCGGCAAGCCACCACCTGCCCTCGCCGCCCGAGAGGAAGGCCATGACGACGAGCACCAGACCGAGCAGCGCGGTGCCCATGAAAGCACTGAGGAAGATCGGGTTCTGGATCACGACATTGATGGCGTTCATCGCGGCGATCCCCTGCTCCGGCGGCAGCCGCGACAGGGCCTGCATGATGCAGACCGAGAAGATGAAGAACAGTCCGGCCATCAGGCCGGAACCGATCGCGGCGGCAAACGCCAGAGCGGGGATCAGCGGGATCATGCGGCAATACTCCAAACACCAGTTGCTGCGGTTTCCCGGGCATAATCCGCAAAGTCGCGCGGGGGCCGCCCAAGCACGCGCTCGACATCGGACGTCATGCTGGAATTGCGTCCGTCGAGCACCGAGGAGAAGAGATAGCGGATGAGTGCGACATAGTCATCCGGCACGCCGTCGGCCTTGAGCTGTGCCGCAAAATCGTCAATCGGCACCGGCTGATAGGCGATCCGGCGGTTGGCCGCGACGGCGATCTCGGCCACGGCCTGGGCAAAGGTCATCAGCCGCGGGCCGGTCAGCGAATAGACCTTGCCGATATGTGCGTCGTCCAGAAGCGCCGCGACCGCCACATCGGCAATGTCGTCGCAGCTGACGAAGGGCTCAGTGACCTCGTCCACCGGCAGGAAGACCGACCCGCTCATCACGCCATCGGCCAAGAAGCCTTCGTCAAAATTCTCGAAGAACCAGCTGCCACTGATGACCGTCCAGTCGGCGCCGGAGGCCTGCAGCGCGCGCTCGGCCGCTTCCGCCTCGTCCTCGCCGCGGCCCGACAGCAGCACCAGCCGCTTGATGCCCGAGCGAACGGCAAGGCTCGAGAACCGGTCGATGACGTCGACGGCGCCCGGCACCGCCAGATCCGGCTGGTAGCAGACATAGATGCGATCGACATTTTCAAGGACGCGCACCCAGGTCGCCTCGTCCGTCCAGTCGAAGGACGGCGACGCCGAACGGGCGCCGATGCGCACCGCTATGCCCCGCTCCCGAAGGCGCTCGGCCACGCGCCGCCCCGTCTTGCCGGTACCGCCCAAAACCAGTGTGACTTTCTGAGACATCGTTTCCTCCTGAGGTTTCACCAACAAACATGAGTATCTCTCACATTTGCAAATGTGATAAATCCTCGTATTTTAGGAGTCAAGTCAAAATGTGAGCATTACTCATGATTCCAGGTGCAAGCCCCGCCACACTTCCCGCCGACGACGAGACCACGTTGCGCCGGACGCCCAGCCAGAAGCGCAGCCGCGAGCGCGTGGAGCAGATCCTTGCCTGCGCGACGGCACTCATCCAGGAGAAGGGCAGCGACGCCATGCGCATGAGCGAAGTCGCTGAAAAGGCGGGGATTTCGATCGGGTCGCTCTACCAGTACTTCCCGGACAAGGCGGCGATCGTGCGTACGCTGGCCGAGCGCTACAATGCCGTGTGCAACGAGTGCATCGCCGCCGAACTCGCCAAGGTCACGTCGATGGCAGAACTGCGCGACGCCTTCTCACTGCTGTTCGACATCTACTACGACATGTTCCTGGCCGAGCCTGTCATGCGCGACATCTGGTCGGCGATGCAGGCCGACAAGGCGCTGCGTGAGGTCGATCTTCTGCAAAGCCGCACCGGCGGCAAGCTTCTGGCCGATGTCTGGGCCCGCTTTGCGCCCGAGACGCCGCGCGAAATGATCGACAGCGCTGCCTTCCTGATCATGCATCTCGGCGACTGCACCATGCGACTTGCCGTCTCGGTCGATCGGCCGGAGGGCGACCGCATCGTCGAGGCCTACAAGCAGATGATGCTTCGCGATTTTGTCGCGGATGAAGCGGCCGGCGGCGCAGGCTCAATTGACAACGCCATGACACGCTCCTAATCATTTTGGATCGATTGGTTCCCGGGACGCGAACGCGTTTCGGGAGTAAACGGGAACGTGACGGATGGACCCATGCTGGGCATTCAAATCACGGCCGACCCCGCGACTGTAGAGCGACGTTGATCTTGCCGTTCCGGAGCAATCCGGAAGAAGCCACTGGAACAGGCCCCGAGAGAGGGGTCGAACTGGGAAGGCGAGGCAGATCCCGGGCATTTCGCCCAGCGCCGTGAGCCAGGAAACCTGCCACTCGATACGGGCATAGGGCCCACACCGGGAATTTCCCGATGCCATCACGGAGGTTGTCATGGCTACGTCTACCATTTCGAGCACCCCGCTCTCCCTCAGCGATCGTCTGACCGCTGGCGTCATCGCCCTTTTCATCGGCGCATTCCTCGTCTTCGGTGCCGGCCTTGCCAATTCGGCCGTGCTGCACGACACCGCGCACGACACCCGCCACTCCTACGGCTTCCCCTGCCACTAAACGATGCGCCGGAACGTGAACAACGTTCCGCATCGAAATAGCTGCGGACCTGAATGCATCCGGCTCACGCCGGATGTCGGCGTTTGCGCATGGCGCTTTGGCGAACATGCAAGCACCGTCCGTGTGGCACAGCGAATGGGAAGGCTCAACAACCACGCCGAAACGCGTGGCGTTTGCCGTTATCGAGGGAATTCAAGATGATTGTCAGAACGCTTCTGGCCGCGATCGTGGCTGGACTGATTGCCGGTGTCTTCATGACCGGCGCCCAGGAACTGCGGGTAACGCCGCTGATCCTGCATGCGGAGCAATTCGAAGGCGAGGCTCCGGCCGCGACCGAACAGCCGGCCGGCCAGCCGGGTGCGGCACAGCCGGCCGCCGAGGGCCATGACCAGCATTCGTCGCTGAAGGCGGTATCGCCGCTTGGCGCCGTGCTCGACGCGCTGTCGCCGATCACGCCGGCCTATGCGCACGAAGGCGAACATGAGGAAGGCGGCATCATGTTCGGTTTGAGCCGCTTCTCCGGCACGCTGATGGCAAACCTCGTCACCGGCTCCGGCTTCGGCCTGCTGCTCGCCGGCGTCAGCCTGGTGATCGGCTATCCGATCACGCTTAGGAACGGCGCACTCTGGGGCGCTTGCGGCTGGCTCGCGGTGCACATGCTGCCGGCGATCGGCCTGCCGCCGGAACTGCCGGGCTTCCCGGCAGCCGAACTCGGCGACCGCCAAACCTGGTGGCTGGCAACCGTCGCTCTCTCCGCAGTCGGCCTCTATCTCCTGGTTCTGCGCGAGGAAATCGTATCCAAGGTTGCCGGCCTCGTCCTGATCGCCGCACCCCATGTCTACGGCGCGCCGCAGCCACTCGATATCTCCAGCAACGTCCCGGCCGTGCTCGGCGCCGAGTTCGCGGTCGCCGCGCTCGCCACCACGCTCGCCTTCTGGATCGTTCTCGGCGTCGTCTCCGGCTTCATCAACGAGCGCTTCCTCAAATCGCATTGAACCCAATGTGCCTCAGCAGGCACCAGAACATAAAACGGCGGGGTTCAAGCCCCGCCGTTTTGCGTCAGACGCGCTGCCAGCCGCACGCGGCGATCGTCCGGCTCCAGCAGGACGCAGGTATCGCAGAAGCCGCCGCCCTCCGTCTTGAAATAGAGGCAACAGCCGCAGCGGATCCGGTACTGGCACGACAGTTGCGCGCCGCTTGCCGGATCGGTGGCGGAGATCTCCTCGTAGCCGATCTCTTCCGAAAACAGCCGCGAACCCGGCCGTTTGACGATCGCGAGCGCCTCAGCCATGCCGCGCGCTTCGTCCCCGATCGCCCGTCCGATCTCCAGGAACGCGCCGGCAAGCGAATCCGCCGCCAGCCGCCACTGCGCCCCGGAGGAAAGCCCCGAGCGTTTCTTCAGGATCGCGATGACCGGCGCCAGATGGGCTGTGAAGCCGCGCTCGAAAACGCCGATGCATTCCGGCTGCTGCAATCTCTCCGCCAGATCCACTTGGAAATGGTAGCGTTTGCCGGCAACCGCGCGGTCCTGGTAAAGGCGGCTCCAGTCTTCAAAGCGAATGCCGGCGATCTCAGCCTGGACGCCCGCACCGAGATAGAGCGCGCCGAGAACCACACTTACCTGGCGACTGTAAAAGGCGATCAGATGCGCGGCCCGGATCCGGTCCGTCATGCCGACTGCGAAAAAGTCCTGATAGGCGAGGCTCTCCTCGATCCCGGCCCCGCCCGCAGCCCAGAAGCCGGCCGGTGCGCTGAAGGCTCCGTCCGCCGGCCCGAGCGAGACACCAGCGTCAGGGAACTGAGCGCACAACCGCTCGACCACTGCCAGCACCCGGGGCGGATATCCTTCCCCGGTCTGCGCAATCTGTTGCTGGCCTCCCAAATTCATACCGTCTCCGTCGCCAGCCAGCCACCTTCAAATCCCGCACGCTCAAGTCCGTGCCGGATCGCAGGCAGACTACGCGTCAACTCCCAGACGAAGCCGCTCCGCCAGTTCTCGATCATCATCACGACGAGCCCTTGGTCAAGGCCGACGACGCGCGCGTCGATCCACCCCTCCGGCCCCTCGCCCGGGAGGCTCGGATTGAAGCCGCCCGGAAAGCGCCCCGCCTTCAGAAGCCCGGGGTAGCTGGCCGTCATGTGGCTGAGCGCCGATAGCGACGCATCCGCACAGAACGGCAGACAGGCCGCCGCCGCCCAGGGCACAAGCGTGCCGTCATCCGGACCGAAAGGTGCGCCGCGATTGGCGTAGCCCCGAAGTCGCTGCCAGCGCCCGTCCTTGAGGCGCAGCTGGCCATGTGGCGCGTGGCAGGCGCTGAGCCCCCAGAGGTCTTCGCCATAGCCGGCGAAGCGGCCCGGGTTTTGCCGCGCATAGTCACGCTGCAGCCCGATAGCTCGCCGGCTGTTTTCGAAATAGTCGGTTCCCCTTCCCCGCATCGGCCGATCGCCGAGGCCGCGAAGATCGAGCCAGGCCTGCGGGACCAGGTGGATGAACAACGGCGCCGCGTGGAGATGACACCCGCCTTGAACCGCGATCCAGGCATAATCGTCCGTAAAGACGGTATAATGCTCCGGTTCGATTGCGTGCTCTGGCGCCCCGAGCGCCAGCACATAGAGCAGCAGCGCCTCGCTATACCCTTGCCAGCGATACTTCAGGAATCGGCCCGGTGGGCGCCAGCCCATCGTCAGCGTCTCACTCCGGTTCAACGCCCAGCGCCAGTCGACCCGCGCATAGAGCCGTTCGGCAAGCGCGCGGATCTCGCCTTCCTCTTCATCTTCGCGGGAGAAGTAGGCCGAAGCCGTCAGGCAGCCGGCGATCAGCAGCGCCGTGTCGATGGTCGAAAGCTCGCTGCGCCAGGTGCGCGCGCCGGTGCGCATATCGAGAAAGTGATAGTAGAACCCGCGATAGCCGCTCGCGCCCCGGTCGCGCGACTGCGGGCTTTCAGCCAGGAAACGCAGCGTGGTCAACACCCGCCCGACCGCCTCGCGGCGCAAGATCCACCCGCGCTCGACGCCGATGGGATAGCAGGAAAGGCCGAAGCCGGTCGCCGCAATGCTCGACGGCGCACCCGGAAGCGACGTATCCGCGATCAATCCGGTGACTGGATCCACATATTCGAGAAAGTAGCCGAACGCCGCCCTCTGCAGACTATCGATCTGAAATAGTTCGGCATTTTCCGTCGGTTTCAGCATTCCGCCTTTCCGGCCCTGGCCGGCCGCAAGTATATTTCCGGGCCGACCCCGACAAAATCACTCTTTGTTGAAGGCCAACTACACCCAAATGGTCGCCGAAATCCAATCCTGTGTTACATTCTTCTAATCTGACCGCGCGCAATGACTGGTTGAAGCGATGTTGAGCGTGTTGGCGTTGATCCTCTCATTGAGTGGTGGCACGAGCCCATCGACCGCCGTGCCGACCGATGTCGATGTCGAACTGATCCTGGCCGTCGATATGTCCGGCTCGATGGATCTGGATGAGGCGCGCATCCAGCGCGCCGGTTATGTCGAGGCGCTCCGGCACCGCGATTTCCTGGATGCGGTCGGAAGCGGGCAACTGGGCAAGATCGCCATCGGCTATTTCGAATGGGCGGGCACGGTGAACGAATCCTCCGTCGTCGCCTGGCAAGTGATCTCCACCGCCGCCGACGCCGATGCCTTTGCCAAGCTGATCGAGGCACGCCCGGTCGGCACCAGGCGGGGCACGTCGATCTCGAACGCGATCACCTACGGTACGGCGCTGATCGATTCGAACGCCTTCAACGGCATACGCCGGGTCATCGACGTTTCCGGCGACGGCCCGAACAACATCGGCCCGCCGGTCATCCCGGCCCGCGAGACGGCGATCGCCCGCGGCATCACCATCAACGGGCTAGCGATCCTCATTCGCCCCTCGGTCTCGACCGGCCCGCTCGACCAGTATTACGCCGAATGCGTCATCGGTGGCCCCGGCTCCTTCGTGCTGCCGGTGCACGAACCGGAGGATTTTTCGATCGCCATCCGCCAGAAGCTGGTGCTCGAGGTCAGCGGCCTGCAGCCGCCGCCAACCGTTCGCCTGGCCGATGCGCTGCCGGCATCCGATTGCCTGATCGGCGAGAAGCTGAGGCCCGGTTTCCTCGACCGAGTCTATCCCGAACTCGACAAATAGGCTTCACCGCCTAGTTGTTGCCGCGCAACCCACGCGCGTCAGATTGTCGTTTCCCTTCGCTTCGTCCGGCGATAAGATGAGCCGTTGCTTCGCGGATCGATTCATGTCCTTGACCACTACGCCCCCACCGGCCGACATGGCCGCAGACCCGGCCACCGACACCGGCAGTCAGCATATCCGCGACACGTTGCGCGATGCGATCGTCGAGCGGCGGCTTACCCCCGGCACCAAGCTTTCGGAAAGCGATGTCGGCGAACTCTTCAATGTAAGCCGCACCCTGGTGCGCGCCGCACTGCAGGCGCTCTCCTATGAAGGGCTCGTCAGCGTCGAGAAGAACCGTGGCGCCTTTGTCGCCCATCCCTCGATCGACGAGGCGCGCCAGATCTTCGCCACCCGCCGCCTGATCGAGCCCGGCGTCGTGCGGGCTGCAGCGGCGAATATCGGCAAGACCGAGCTCGCCGAGCTCCGGCGCATGCTGGCAGAGGAGCGGCAGCTCACCGAACAGCGCGGCCAGTCGGCCCGCCGCGCCGAGATCAAGGCCTCGGGCGATTTTCACCTGGCACTCGCCGATCTCAGCGGCAACGCCATCCTCCGGCGTTTCATGGACGAGCTCGTCGCCCGCTCTTCCCTCGTCATCGCGCTTTACGGCCAGTCGACCGTTTCAAGCTGCGGCCACAGCGAACATGACGAGATCGTCAATGCGCTGGAACGCGGCGACATCGACCTGGCTGCCAAGATGATGGTCCACCATATCGACCACATCGAAGCCGATCTCGATCTTCGCGCGCACAAGTCGAGCGACCTCAAGGCTGCACTCGAGCTTTAGAGCCCGCCCCCGGCACGCGCCGAATCACGAAAAGGTCACGGGCCGAAAAAAGTCGGTGATCCGACGGAACCATTGCCGCGCCACGGCGTTGGCCTCGCGCTCGAAAAAGACTGAGAACGAGGATAAGCAAATGAGCGAGAAGTTCTTCGCCACTCCCATTCCCCTCCGGTTATCCGCAAAACGGCAGACCGTCGTCAGAACGGTCTTCGAAGCCGTCGAGTTGCTGCGGCAATGGCCGGGGCGCCGTGGACGGGAGTACCGCGCGGCTCTCAGGCGCTGCCTGGACGCGCTGGATGGATTGACGAGTACGGACCGGGCCAGCCGCTGCTTTGCTGCCGCTGCCCGCGAATCGGGCCTGCTTCTGGCCTGACGCGGAAGTCCCAAGATCCGGGGCCATGTGTTCGTAGATCGGGTCTTTACGATGCGCCGAAGGACGATCGGCGCATCGCCCCCCAAAGGCGCTGCGCCATCGCACAAGCGCTACCTGACTTTTCCACGGATGTTATGCACGATCAGTCGGCGAGTTCTGCCGCTTGCTTCGCCTGACGCTCGGCTAGCGCCTTCAGTGCTTCCCTGTCGAGCCGCCAATCCGGCGAGCCGTAGCCGAGCGGCCACTTGTAAGGCTCCTTGTCGTTGAAGAACACGACGGTGGTCAGCAGCGGGAAAGCCCGGCGATAGGTCTGCTGATCGAGGATTTCCTTGTACCAGGCGCGCCTGTAGTCGGCCGAACCCGAGACGCCGAGTTCGGCGATCATGACCGGTTTGCCGAAGCCTGCCACACGCTGGTACTTTTCGCTCAGCGCTTCTGCGAAGCGGCGCTCGCGGCCCCAATAGTCGACATCCATTTTCTGCAAGCCCCAGATGGGGATTCCGACGACATCGACGACATCGTCACCCGGATAGTAGCCGGCGAGATTGCGGTGGCCCTTCGGCGACCAGACGAACCGCGCTTGCGGCGCGAGCTCCCGGCATTTGCCAACGAAATAGCGAAACGCCTTCTTGTAGCCTTCCGTATCGCGACGTGCCCAGGGATAGCGGCCATCGGGGTCCTCCATCTCGTGCCCCCAGCGCACATAGACGGGGCCATCGAAGGCGGCCGCGCGGGCACAGACGTCGCCGATCTCGCGGTCGAAGCGGCCCTTGCCGATATCGGCAAACAGCCTTTCGCCGCCGGCGCGCCAGTCGGACGCATGGGTATAGGGCTCGACCGAGAGCATCAGGGCTCGCCCCTGCCGCGCCGCAATCGCGATCTTGCGCTTCAAGAGCGCGCGGTCCGGCTTTTGCCAATAAACGAACACATGCTCGAGCTCGAGCGCCTCACTGTCGGCAACGGCGTCATGCGGATCGTAGACGCCGATGGCAACCGCCCGCTCCTTCGCGCCCTTTGCCTCGGGCGCGATCGCAGCTGTCGTCAGCGCCCGGTCGATACCATCGGCCGGATCGTCCGCGCGCGCCGCCGGCGTGCCGGCAACGGCGAGAAGCGCCAGTGTTCCCGCGGCAAGGGCTGATCTCAAAAGCCTGGCAGACAACGAACATTCTCCAGCGGATCGTCTCTCGACGCCGCAAATAAAATCGGACGCATCACGCATGCGACGGTCAGTCACCGCCGAAGACGGGGACCCCGATCCCCCAAACGTTCCCGAGCGGCTTCGCCGCGCCGGAATTACGCAAACTCGAACAGAGACAATCCCGCTAGAGCGAAGCTCGGAGGAAGCAGTGCGACGTACGGCCGAAGCCGCTCGGCGAGCAGATGTAGGGTGCGCGGCCGAGATAGGCGGCGGTGGTCTTCCTCACAGGCTGCGGTGCGACCACATCCTCATCCGCTTCGGCGACCTGCAACTGCTTCTCTTCCTTGCGGATCTTGACCGAAGGGCTCGCGTAAGCGCTGGAATGGCCCGATGCGAACAACGGCGTTTCTCCAAGAACCGTCGACGAGCAGCCGGAAAGCAGCAGAATACCAAGAATTGAGGCGGTCGGTACGAGATACTTGAAACCCGAAATGGGGGTGCGGCTCGCGCCGGCACATGCGGTCTTATCTCGCATAAGCATCCTTTCGAATTAGCGACCTTGGCCGCCCGATGCCTCCTTTGGGGGATATGGCGGCGTTGTTCAACCCCCTCTCCATTATAAATTGCTAAAATTAACGAATTCTTTCGTAGGGCGTTCTTCCGACGGTTGCAGCGAATGGCACCGGCACCAGGCGCAAATGCGGCCGCTGATTGGGCACATGCTGGGCTTGGGGCGCCGCACGAGGATCAGGAAGACAAATCAGGAAAACCAGATGCTTGCCCGACAGCCGACCCGAAGGCGAACTCGCCCGCCACTTGCAGGCCCACCCGCACCGCCATCCACCACGCCCGGTGGTAGCTGCGCCGCCGGAAACGCCGGATGGTTCGCAAGGAAATTTTTTCGCATGAAGGCGCAAAATCGGCCGCACTGGCGGAGAAACCGCCACGCTTGTCGATCAAGCGGCACACAGCGGCAACGGACGCAGCACCGTCCTTCCTCATATTTAGCTATCACGCATTTACAGTTCGTTGACCTATGACGGCCACCTTGGTGCGAGGCGCAACATGTTGAGCGTATGCGCCCACTCCAAAACTGCCCGCGTCGAGCGGGCATTTTTTTTGCGCTGAGAGCTGACCTTCCTCGTGCCGCCGCCCTCACCTTCCCGTCCCTTTGGTGAGGCACCGATACCTGGCGCGGTGCTTATGCGCGCACACGAAGCCTACTCCTGATCGAGAACGCGCATCATCATTTGATGATTAAGAGGAATTTCAGGTGTTGGTAATATCCTAATTGCTAAATTAATCGGGATTTCTTGGCGGCTATGCTTGATCCTCGAACATTTATGGGCGCATTGCTTTCCGGTGTACGCAGAGACGCTGTCGTCGTGTCTTTGCCGATCGCCTATCTGCTTCTGGCTTTCAGCCTGCTTGAAGTGCCCCCCAGCACGTGGTTCTGGTATTTCGGCGTTTCCCTGATGGGTCTTGTCGCGATTACGGCATTGTTCGCGGCGGGCGTGCGGGGTGCCTATCATGTTCTGGTCAATCGCGAGGACCGCCCGATTACGGCGATCGTCCGTGACATCCGCAGCGTGCCGTTCGCAACGGCAGTCTCCTATTTTCCCGTTGCCGTCGCGCAAGTGATCCTCACCAGCGTATTCTGGCAGTGGAAGACTCGCCTGCCTGTCTTCTCCTGGGACCAGACGCTGAGTGATCTCGACCGAGCGCTCCACTTCGGCTGGCTCCCGTGGCAATGGCTTCAGCCGGTCCTCGGCTATTGGCCCATCACCTTCCTGCTCAGCATCAACTACAGCATCTGGTTCATGGTGATGTGGACCTTCTGGATGGCAGTCGCGTTCAGCGAGCGGCCGCAGCGCATGCAATTTCTCGTCACTTTCGCCTTGTCATGGATCATTCTCGGCAGCTTCCTGGCGACCGCGTTCGCATCCGCCGGCCCGTGCTTCTTCGGCAATCTCGGCCTCGGGGAAAATCCATATGCCGATCTGATGTCCTATCTCAGGGCCGCCGACCAAAACGCGCCGATTTTTGCTCTCAACGTACAGAACCTGCTCTGGCAGGGCTACGCGGGTGCCGGCACCGAAATGGGCATCTCTGCCATGCCCAGCCTTCACAATGCGACGGCGCTCTTGATGGTCCTGGCTTCAAGGAGCTTTCACCCCGCCATACAATGGGCGCTCAAGGTCCATTGCGCGCTGATATTTCTGGGGTCGATACACCTCGGCTGGCACTATGCCGTCGACGCCTACGTTTCCTATGCCGCTACGCTGGTGATCTGGTACGGGATCGCCTCACGGTTCCAATCCCGAAGGCTAACGCCTCAAGTCGCCTAGGCGAAATACTCGAGGCTGTCACATCTCATAGCACTGCGGGAGGCATTCTGCGCGGCGCCAGTCAGTACCTCTCCCAAAGGTGGCAAACTCGATCCGTGCGACGATCTCGACGATGTCGCGACCTGACGGCTCGATACAAAATGGCGGGTTCGCACAAAGGACCGGCAGCCTAGCCGAGCGGCTAACCACCCAACAAGTCTGTGAATAGATTAAATTTGGTGGGCCCGGAGGGACTCGAACCCCCAACCAAGCGGTTATGAGCCGCCGGCTCTAACCATTGAGCTACAGGCCCACTCTGGATCTGCAGGCTTCCTGAAATCGTAATAATCTCAAGGTAAGACAAGCAGCAACTTTAAGTGCTACGGCGACTTTGGCACGCCTGAGAAGGACGTGTGGCGCCGTGGCGATCCAGGTGCGCGAACCAATGGCAGTTCGCGGTGGAATGGCTCTAGCGGAAAACCTTTTTGCGGACAAGCCATTGCCGCAATGCTCACACAATCGCCAGCCAAGAAGACGCAGGGACGGAACAACCGGAGAGACATAGACCATGATTTCCACACGCACTGCCCGCACGCTTTCGATTGCCGCTTTCGCCGCCGCTTTTGCCGGTGTGGCCGCCGCTCAGGCGCAGGAGTCGGACAAGGAAAAGGCAACCATTATCGTTGCCGGCGAAGGCCGCGCGACGACCGCGCCGGACATGGCGGTACTGCAGCTCAGCGTCGTCAAGGACGCCAAGACCGCCCGCGAGGCGCTCGACGCCAACAACAAGACCATGGCCGAAGTGCTGAAGGCGCTGAAGGACAGCGGCATTGCCGACCGCGACCTGCAGACGAGCGGCTTCATGCTGAACCCGCAATACAACTACCCGACCAACACCGATGGTGGTAACCGCCCGCCGGAGCTGATCGGCTATCAGGTCACCAACGGCGTCACCGTCCGCGTGCGTGATCTCGCCAAGCTCGGCGAAGTCATCGACAAGTCGGTCACGCTCGGCGTCAACCAGGGCGGCGGTGTGCAGTTCACCAACGACAAGCCGGAAGCCGTCATCACCGAAGCGCGCAAGGCCGCCGTTGCCGACGCCGTGGAGAAGGCCAAGGTGCTTGCCGAAGCTGCCGGCGTCTCGGTCGGCAAGATCGTCACCATCAGCGAGCAGGGCTTCCGCCCCGAACCGGTCTCGATGATGCGCGCCGGCATGGCCAAGGAATATGCCGCCGACGCCGTTCCGGTCGCAACCGGCGAAAACAGCTACAACGTGACGGTCAACGTGACCTTCGAAATCAAGCAGTAAAAACCTGGCTAAGCCCGCAGCGATCGCGCGCGGGCTTCCACCCTTCTCGCCCCTGGCTCCGGAAATCGGTGCCGGGGCGATTCGTTTTGGCCCCGTGCTCAGCGGCCCTCACGCTGGAACCGTGGGTTGAAACGAGCAAGGTAGCTCCAGAACAAGGTGGGGATGCCTCCGTCGGTAAGATGTCCAGCGTCTGGCGAACGCCTTGTCGCGCATCAGATGCCGCAGATCAGCAAATAGCGATGGCGTTCGCTCACCATTCGCACGCGATCCTCGGACCGGTCGAGAAAGGTCAACAGCACCTTTCGATGAAACCTTTGTTTGCGAGGCAGCAGACAGGGACAAGGGACGTATTTCTCGACGATCGGACCCAGGCGCACATTCCCTCTGACGTCGCGCCGCAACTCCGAAAACGAGCGGGAATATCAGCCAGATGTCTCCCCACACCCACGGAACGCCCCGATGGCGATGGCTTGTCGACCAATCCGGGAAAGAGCGGGCAATCAAGCCCTCAGTCAAGAGAAGCGCTTCTTCTCTTATACTGAATACATCTGGACCAAACCGGCCGTAGCCACTCTTGTCGCCGAAGCCATGGTCACAGGGGACGAACTCGAAGGAAAGCCCACCCGCGAGGCCCGTCTACAAATCTGTAGTCGAATGACATTTGAAAAAGCGGACACCACGTACCGCATTGGCAAAGACTGCCCGCGAATAACAACCGCCCGATCAAGTATCAACCCCTCTGCGATCGCTACTCCAGGAGAGAGGCCACGCAGCCAGAGCCGGAAAGGAGCTGTATGTGGGCGAACAGTACAGCAGTGTTGCAATGCTCAAACCTCCCGGTCTCAACGACACGGCACAGCACGTAAAAAAGCCCCCCATGCCGAAGCGTGGGGGGCCATTCTTCCGCCGGCCGGGGGAGACAAGGCGGGAAGATTGGTATTGGCGCTTACCAGCGGCCGATTGTCGGGCAACCGCGCGCGTTTGCGAAGACGATCGTCTGGCGGTAGCCGTGGCGGCGACCTTCGACGACGACGCGGCGCGGCGTCACGTCGGCGACATAGGCGCGGCGGAGACCCCGGTCGCGAGCCTTGTCGACGGCCATCCACGGAGAGCAGCCGCCGCGGCGACCACGGTCCCAGTGACGGTCACGGCCGCGGTTCCAATCACGCTCGTCGCCGTAGCCGCCGTCGTAGTCGCGGTACTGCACGTCGATGCCGTCGCGCGGGCCGAGTCCGAATTCGATCGAGTCCGCCGAAGCGGTGGAGGCAGCACCAAGCAGGCCAGTCAATCCAATGACGGCGGCGGCAGCAGCGTTAAAAAAGCGGTTCTTCATGACATCTCTCCAGGCTTGAAGGGTTCAGCAGGCAATCACCGTCCCAAGCGATTGAGCAAAGAATAGGTTCCCTAAGCTGAACGACAGCGGAACCCGGTGTTCATTGGAGGTTCAGATTGTCGGAACGTGATCCCCCCCCCACTGACGCAGGATTCGGCCTTGCGAAGCGGTCCAGTCCGCGGATTGCAGACGGGCGATAAGCCACTGATCCAGAACGGCTTATTGAGATCGTCGGGGGGCAATAATGCGGCCCGGCGCGAAAGCGACGATTGCTGATGTGATCGTCGCGGCAAAAGCAAATCGGGTGCCGCCAGGACGGTCGCGCAATCAAAACATCGGGGCATTCTCTGGCGTCGAAGGCCGCAATCGAGCGATTCGCGCTCGCCCTCAAGCCCTCGTCAGCCGGCGAGCGTCCGTTCGAAAACGCGGATGTTGCGATAGTGGCTGAGGCGAGTGATGACCCCCTCCTCTATCTCGAAGATCAGCACGCTCGGGATGGAATAGCTCTGGCCCGTTGCAGGGGGAAAGCCCTCCATCGTTTCGCGATAGGTGCCACGCACCGTCAGGTCGGCCGCCACCCGCTGGCCGAAGGCATCACGCATCAGCACGACATCGCCGAACTGTTCGTCGAAGCGGCGTAGGTAGTTCATAAGCCAGGCGCGCAGGGGACCGACGCCGACGGTGCGCTGACCCGTCAGCGAATCGAGCTCGATATCCTCATGGACGAGCCGCGCCAGCGCCTCGAAATCACGCTGGTTCAGCGCTTCGATGAAGCGGTTGGCAATGGTCTGTGCATCCGTCATTGCTGTTCCTCTCCGGCGCCGCGCCGGAGCCCTCCGATCTCCATGCACTAACTAGGACGAATCCCGTTCCGGTCAATTGCATCGGCGTGCCGATCGGATGGCGGTCAGGCGCCAAGGTGCAGCACGATCTCGCGACGGTGCGGCCGGTCGCGATGTTCGAAGAGATAAATCCCTTGCCAAGTGCCGAGCACCATGCGGCCACGGGCAACGGGAATACCGAGCGAGACCGGTGTCAGCGCCGCCTTGATATGCGCTGGCATGTCATCCGGCCCCTCCTGCCTGTGCACCACCCAGCTCATCGTGGGATCGGAAGACGGCGGCACCAGCCGGCGAAAGAAGGCATCGAGATCGCGCTTCACATCCGGATCGGCATTTTCCTGAATGAGAAGCGAGCAGGACGTGTGGCGGACGAAGACGGTTAGGAGCCCCTCTCTGTCTGTGTTGGCCCGCACGAATGCGGCCACCTCGTCGGTGAACTCGTATAGCCCCTGCCCGCGGGTGGAAATAGTGATGCTCGTCTGCGGCATGTCGGTCTCCAGCGCGCAGCGGCACCCGCCGCAAGGCAGGTGCAACTCGTTGATTTGCCGAACGCTTCTACCCCTGGACCGTTTCCGCTCCAAGACAGGGCGCCATGGGAAAAGGTGCCGCGCGCCGCCTACATCTCCAGGCTACATCTCCAGAAAGGTCTGGAAGCCGCCATAGATCATGCGCTTGCCGTCGAAGACTTCCTTCCAGGCGTCGCCCTGCAACCGCGGATCGGCCATCACCTTGGCGACGATCGTGTCGCGGTCCGCCCGCGACTTGTAGGCGATCCAGGAAAAGACCACCGTTTCATCGTCCTTGGCCTGAACCGAGCGAGGGAAGGACGTCACCTCGCCATAGGGCACGTCGTCGGCCAGGCATTCGTTATAGGAAAGCGCGCCATACTCCATCCAGACATCGCCCGCCGCCTTGGCCATCGCCTTGTACGCCTCGATGTTCACCTTCGGCACGGCAACGATAAAACCATCCACATAGGTCATTGAGAAATCCTTCCTTGGTTCTTCCGACCAGCAAAGGACGCTTGAGGCGCAAAGGTTCCGACACCGCCTTTGATTTTTTTTGAACCGCGCCTGTCGGAACGGGCATGGCCCGTTCGTCCTTGGTTGGTAGCAACACCACGGGAGACATATCCATGCAGAGGATCACGCCCTTTCTCTGGTTCGACGATCAGCTGGAGGAAGCCATCGGTTTCTACACCTCCATCTTCCGCAACGCCCGCGTCACCGACATTCAAAAAGGCCCGGATGGCAAGGCCTTCACCGCGAGCTTCGAACTCGAGGGGCAGCATTTCATGGGGCTGAACGGCGGCCCGCATTTCAAGTTCAACGAGGCGGTGTCGTTTTTCCTGCGCTGTGCCGATCAGGCGGAGGTCGACTACTATTGGAACCGGTTGCTCGAAGGCGGTACGCCGCAGCATTGCGGTTGGCTGAAGGACAAGTTCGGCCTTGCCTGGCAGATCATTCCGAGCGCCCTGATGCGACACCTTAGCGATCCCGATCCGGCACGCGCCGCACGCGCCCAGCAGGCGGTGATGGGCATGGTGAAGATCGACGTCGCCGAACTGGAGAGAGCGGCAGCCGGCTGAAGCGAGACCAACGAAAGTGTCACACGGTTCGGCGTCCGGTTGCGCAAAACAACGGGACAGGACACTCCCGCGCCCTGGCTGGAAGGGCCTTAGCTGCCGCAGCCCCTGAGCTGCTTGTTGTAAATCGACGCCATGCCGGCCGCCCGCTTGGCGCCGGTCTTGGCCGTATCGCTCCAGTTGCCGCGCGCATAGCCGGCGTGGCCGTGGTAGTAGGCGATGTAGAGCCGGTAGGCGTCGTTGAGCGCAATGCCGTTCTGCTGCGCGCTCTCGCGGTGATACCAGGCGATGAAGCGGATGGCGTCGCCGAAGTCCGAGCGCCGTGCGGCCCAGCGGCCGGTCTCGCTCTGATAGCGCGCCCAGGTGCCGTCAAGCGCCTGGGAATAGCCATAGGCGGTGGAGGCGCGCGTCCAGGGGATGAAGCCGAACAGCTTGGTGCGCGGCGGCCGCGCATTATGGCGGAAGCCGGACTCGGTATAGATCGTCGCCATCAGGATCGGCACGGGCACGCCGTATTCGCGCTCGGCGCCATAGGCGGCACGACGCCAATTGTTGAACAGGCCATCTCGCTGCTCGAAAACCGCACAGGCATTCCGGGTGTCTCTCGGCACCGTTCCGCAGCCGGCCAGCAACAGGAGGACGACGACAAATACGCAACGCATCGCAGAACCTCGGGTTTCCGAGAAATTGATAAAGTGTAAACGTTAAGGATCTCTTTTGATTCAAAGGCCAACGATCGGGAGAGCCGCATGACGAAGTCGAGTTTGCTGCTGCCGTTCCTGCTTGCTTTGAGCCTTGGCGATGCGGCAAGGGCCGGCGATATCGAGCAGCTTTATCGCAGTGACGCGATCGTCACCGGCACCGGCGAGGTCAACCGGCAGATCGGCTTTCGCGAATGCCTGGGTGAAGTGCTGGTGAAAGTTTCGGGTGATCCGACGATCCCCAAAGCGCCCGGCTTCGCAGCGCTCGAGGCTGAGGCGGGCAGCTTCGTCGCGTCCTTTTCCTATCGCGACCGGATGGAAGGCATCCCCATCCACGACGAACAGGGCACCCACGATCGCCCGCACGATCTTAGGTGCCTTTATGCACCGGCAACGCTCGACCCGCTTCTCGCAAAGCTCGGCCACAAGCCGTGGCTCGAGCCGCGCCCGGTGATTGCCGTGTTGCTGGCGGTCGAGGATCAGAGACGCCGCTTCGTGCTCGCGCGCGACGGCGACGAAAGCCCCTATATGGCGGACTCGCTTCAGGCGGCAGCGACACCGCTCGCCCTTTCCGTCGTCCTGCCGGACAGGGCAACAGTTGCAGATGCGCAGCTGGACTTCACCGTCGTATCGCAAGAAGGCCCTGAGAAACTCGCCAGGCTCGCGGCCCTCAGCAAGGACGACATGCCGCTCGCAGGCACGCTGGTCTGGTCCGATCAGGCCCGCGGCTGGATCGCCAACTGGCGGATGATGTCGGCCGGCAAAAGCTACACGTGGCAGGTCAGCGGCGTCAGCTTTGACGACGCCTTTCGCAATGCGTTACGCGCTGCGGCCCGCGTCCTCTCCGGAAACGGGCCGCCCTGAACGGCTGCGGCGTCGCTGCATTTTATCCGAGCGAGGCAATCAGTTCGCGATAGGCCGCCTCTGGAAATGCCTTGAGCGTGGTCGAGCGCACATTGCCAGCCATGCCGAGCGTCAATGCAAAACGTGCCGCCACCGCGTCGTCTGGCGCTTCGACGACGGCCACCATGTCGTAGTCACCCATTGTCAGGAAGAAATGCTTGAAGGAGCCGCCCATCTCGCCGAGCACCTGCCTGGCTGTGTCGAGCCTCTTGGGAGAGTCGCGCACATTCTTCACGCCCTGCTCGGTCCAGTTGAGGAGCATTACATAAGTGGTCATCCTACACCTCCACGGGGCACGCTTCACGCCCGCGGTGCGATTGCTCCCGCGTCTTAGACGGGGTGCCCCAATTGCTCCGAAAGCGCGAATATACTCCTCGTTGAAAGCCCCCACAATAAATCGCTTGGGTGAGACGGAAACGAAAAAGCCGGGCACAGGGCCCGGCTCTTTTGATTTTGCGATTTTGAAACAGCCCGACTTTAGCTGTCGAGGAAGCTTCTGAGCTTCCTGGAACGGCTAGGATGCTTGAGCTTTCGAAGCGCCTTCGCTTCGATCTGACGGATACGTTCGCGGGTAACCGAGAACTGCTGGCCGACTTCTTCGAGCGTGTGGTCGGTGTTCATCCCGATGCCGAAGCGCATGCGCAGCACGCGCTCTTCGCGCGGCGTCAGCGAAGCGAGAACGCGAGTGGTCGTCTCGCGCAGGTTCGCCTGGATGGCGGCGTCGATCGGCAGCAGCGCGTTCTTGTCCTCGATGAAGTCGCCGAGGTGCGAATCTTCTTCGTCACCGACAGGCGTTTCGAGCGAGATCGGCTCCTTGGCGATCTTCAGGACCTTGCGGACCTTTTCGAGCGGCATGGCGAGCTTTTCGGCCAGTTCTTCCGGCGTCGGCTCGCGACCGATCTCGTGCAGCATCTGGCGCGAGGTACGAACGATCTTGTTGATCGTTTCGATCATGTGCACCGGAATACGGATCGTGCGGGCCTGGTCGGCGATCGACCGGGTAATCGCCTGACGGATCCACCAGGTCGCATAGGTCGAGAACTTGTAACCGCGGCGGTACTCGAACTTGTCGACCGCCTTCATCAGGCCGATGTTGCCTTCCTGGATGAGGTCGAGGAACTGCAGGCCGCGGTTGGTGTACTTCTTGGCGATGGAGATGACGAGGCGCAGGTTGGCTTCGACCATTTCCTTCTTGGCGATGCGCGCTTCGCGCTCGCCCTTCTGCACCATCGAAACGATGCGACGGAACTCGGCGATCGAGATGCCGGTTTCGGTGGCGAGGTTCTGGATCTCCTGGCGGATGTCGCGGATCGTCTGGTTTTCGCTCTTGGCGAATTCCTTCCAGCCCTTGCCGGCCAGGTTGCTGATCGACTTCATCCAGTTCGGGTCGAGTTCGGCGCCCGAATACTGCTCCAGGAACGAGTCGCGCTTGACGCCGTAGGATTCGGCAAGCCGCAGCAGGCGGCCTTCGTTCTGCATCAGGCGCTTGGAGATGTCGTAGAGCTGCTCGACCAGGCTGTCGACGCGGTTCTGGTTGAGCGACAGCGACTTGACCGCCTTGATCAGCTCGTCCTTGAGTTCCTTGTAGCGGCGCTCCTGGGCGGGCGAAAGCGT
>NZ_JAEPRP010000196.1:0-13372 GCF_016652895.1 Ensifer sp. SSB1 | reverse complement strand
CCCGCTGATAGCGAGCGTAACCAGGCGGCTCTCGCTCCGTTTCTCTCCGACCCGCGTTTTCACTATATTCGCCCTGGCCTCAACTTGCCTATGGTCGATCATTGGGAGTGGGCGATTGCGCATGCGAAAGGCCAGTATGTCGGCTTCGTTACCGATCGAATGGCCTTGCGGCTCTATGCGCTCGAAGAGGTCCATGCGGCAATAGAACGGACACAGGCGGCCGCTGTCGGCTACGCGACTGCGAATGCGCGCGAGCTGCCAGGATACCGCAGCCTCCGCTGTGGACACGGGAATGTGGCTGCGCGAGAGATCGCAACGGCGGACAAGCTCCAGCAGTTTGCGAGGGGCGATTGGCCCAAGGACACGCCGCGATTGCTGAATTCCTTCGCGCGCCGGGATCTGGTGGCGTCTCTCCGCGAACGTTATGGCCGTGTTTTCACGGGGATCTCGCCGGACTATGCCTTTGCGTTCCGCACGCTCGAAGCATTGAAGAGCTACGCGTACATCGATTTTCCGTTGCTGGTGACGCAAGGCGAAACGCGGAGCAACGGCAACGCTCTGACAATCGGCGCCGTTACCCAGGAGGCGACGGACTTCAGACGGTGGATGCAGCAGGAGCAGGGCGAGTGGCTGCAATACGGGCCGATGCCCGGCGATACCAGCGTGCTGCTGAACGGCATCCTGCGCGAATACGCACTGGCTGCAGCACAGAGCCGGTCCGACCGCTTCCCTGAAATCGCGCCGGCGGATTTCTACCGCGGGGCGATGAGCCAGGCTGCGGGCTGGGCGCGCAAGGCGATGCTTCCGCCTGGTGTCGTCACTGCGCTCGATCAGTATCGGGCAACGCACGGCCTGAGCGCAATCACGCTGCCGCGCCCGAAGCCACGGCTGCGGCGATATGCGAACCTGTTCGCCGGCGGGCAGCTGGGGCCGTTGCCGTTGCGGCGCACGATCGCGTCCGCAAGGCTTTCAATCGAGCGCGGCCTTATGAAACTCGGAGTAGGCTCGTATTTCTCCGCCCGGACGTTGAGAGATGTCCTGCGGCAGGACCTGCGCTTTCGTCAACGCAAAGGCAAATAGTCATTCTATCGCCGCGGCTCCTGGCCGCGGCGTTTGGGCATGTCTGAAATTGAGGTTCAGGCTGCAGCGCAGTCGCGCAACACCTGCACGACCCTGCCGATCTCTTCGGACGTCATGTCGTGATAGCTCGGCAGGTTGATCGCTCGGCCGGGGAGATCATAGGCAACGGTGTTTGCCCGCACGTCCTCGAAGGGCGGAAGCGAACTCAGTGGCCAGAAGAAGACGCGGGCGTCGATGTTCTCGGCGGCAAACGCGCCCTGCAGTTTCTCCCGCGTGACGTCGGTTTCCGGCGCGAAGACAACCGTCGGCATCCAGAAGCCGTTTTTCGTGTGCTCCGGTTCCGGATTCATCGAGATGGAGTTCACGCCCGCGAGCTGTTCACGATAGGCGTAGAAGATCTCACGCTTGCGCTCGACCAGTTCGTTGACGCGTTCGATCTGCGCAAGGCCCACGGCCGCCTGCAGGTTCGACATCTTGTACTTGAAGCCGATCTCGTCCGGCCAGAACTGCTTCTTTTGTCCGCGTGCCCGGCCGTGATTGGACAGGGTCAGGACCTTTTCGAAGAGCTTGCTGTCGCTGGTGACGAACATGCCGCCTTCGCCTGTCGTCACGGTCTTGGTACCATGGAAGGAGAATGCACCGAAGGCGCCGAGCGAACCGGCCTTGCGTCCGCGCCACTCCGATCCGAGCGCTTCGGCGGCGTCTTCTACAATCGGGATGTTGTGCCGCGCGCCGATTTCGAGCAGGCGGTCCATGTCGCAGAGATTGCCGTAGATGTGCACGGCCATGATCGCCTTGGTCTTCGGCGTGATGGCAGCTGCCACTTTCTCCGGATCGAGGCACCAGCTGTCGGGGAGCACGTCCACAAAAACGGGCTTTGCTCCGAGGTGGACGATCGGCGCGGCGGATGCGGTCCAGTTCGTGTCCGCAAGGATGACTTCATCGCCCGGCCCGACGCCGAGGGCGGCCAGGCCCATGTGCAGCGCGCCGGTGCAGCTTGATGTCGAGATCGCGTGAGTGACATCGAGATGCGCGGCAAAGGCGGCCTCGAAGCGATTGATGTAATCGTAGCAGCGCTCGCCCCAACCGTTCGCCGCTGCGTCGGTGGCATAGGCGACTTCGCGTTCGGTGATCGAGGGCTTGGTGTAGAGAATGCGAGGTTTCGTCATGTGGATTGCCTGTGCTCAAGCCGATCGGTCGTTGGTTGCGTCTGCGGCAACGATCCTGTCAATCCGGCCGCCGATCTGCGCGCCGAGATAGAGGTTTTCATAGAAGCGTTCCGGGAAGCCGGCCTGCCGCATATGATGGGCCGTGCTGTCGATATCGTAGGCGACACGGTGGAGCTCGATACCTGCCTCCGAAACCGTCGCAAAAGCGGCGCGCGGATCGCCATCACGCGGTTGCCCGACCGAGCCGGGATTGCAGAACACCTTGCTGCCGATCTCCAGGCGGACCTGCACGTGGGTATGCCCGGCAAACAGCCGTTCGCACCCGTCAGGAAACTGCGCCTGTGATACCTTGTAGAGATACTCGTCTATCGGATCTTGCCAGCTGCCGTGGACGAAGTAGGTCGACCCGTCGATGACATAGGTTCGCGATCCGGCGAGCCAGTCGCGTTGATCGGCCGAGATGATGCCCCTTTGAAACTCGATGATGTCATTGACCATCTTCGATCGCGGGCAGCCTTCACCGCTGACGATGTAATAATCGTGATTGCCCATGATGTTTGTTATGCCGCGTGCTTTAAGCACATCGATACACTCGCCCGGCTGGGCGTAGTATCCGACGACGTCACCGAGCGAAAGGATCGAGCTGCAGCCGAGTTCGTCGATGCGGGCAAGCACCGCCTTGAGGGCGGGAAGGTTGCCGTGAATGTCGGAAATGACGGCGATCATAGGACGACCAGATCTTCGGAGTAGCGCCAAGCCCGGCCCGTCTTGATCTCCGGTGCCTCCGGCTTTCTCCCGTAAACGTAGTACTCCAGCGCCATCGCCGCCTCGTTGTAGCCGAAGGCCGCACGCAGCGACGTACTGCTCGAGAAGCGCGGATTGATTTCAAGCAGGTAAGGTGTCGTGCCTTCCAGCCGGAACTGATAATTCGTCGGCCCAAGCGGCTTGAAGTGTTGCGAGAGCCTGCTCACCGCTTCAGTCAGGAAAGGCTCGTCGACCACTTCCGCATATTGGGTGTTGCCGGCGACGGACAGCTTGCGCTTGAAGACGATCGGCGGCAGCGTCGTGCCGTCGCCAAACCCGAAGGCGCCGACCGTGTATTCCTGGTCGTTGCTGCCCACGAATTTCTGGATGAGAAAATCGTCCGCGCTCTTCAGGGTCCAGTAGTCGAAATCGGCCCTGTCGCGCAGCAGGGCAATTCCGCGGGAACCATTGCCGCGACGTGGCTTCAGCAGAAGAGGCAAGGGGCCGAGCTCGCGGGTGCAATCTTCCAAGCTGCGGCTGAGTGTGCTTGGAATGGCCGGAAGGTCCGCTTGCAGCAGTGCCTCGCCCATGTCCCACTTGTCTTGCGCGAGCGCGATCAGCGGAGATCTGTTCAGGACGACACGCGTCTCGGTCGCCTCGAAGCGTGCGCGGTTGTCATTGAAGAACAGGACGTCAAGCTCCAGGCCCGGCAGCACCAGGGCGACGTCCTCTCGCCGAAGCAGTTCCAGCCAGAACTCCAGATATTCGGGAGACGCCTCATCGCATGATGGCTTGGCGACGAAGTCGTCGCAGAAGTGCCGGCCGATGCCATTGGCATCACGATCAATGCCGATGATGCGGATCGGTGCTTCCAGTCTACGGAGCGATGCGACTATGCCCTGGCCGATGATGGCGCCTACCGCAGTCACCACGACCGTAACCGGCTGTTTCGATTGCTTTGCGTCGTCTTGCATTAGTTGACGTCCATCGGGCCGAACGCTTCGGCGGTTCCGGCTGATTTGATCATGGCAATCCCGTCTCGCATCGTGACCAGAGGCGCCATGCCCAACCGGGACAGCGTTTCCGCACCGTCAGGAAAGTTCACCTTCCGAAAAGGAGCCTTTTCCGCTGCGATCACGACGTTGCCCCCGAGCCCGAAGGTCTCATAGGCGATTTCAGCGATCCTGTCGCAGGTCATTGCCTCCGTGTGAACCGCATTCCGGACGCCGGACGTGCCCGTTTCGGCAGCGCGGATCATCATGTCGGCGGCGTCCTGTACATGCAGGAAATTACGCACGCCATGGGACGCGGGCATGCGAAGGTCGAGCCCGCGGGACGCATAGGCGATGATGCGTCCCATCCACGGCTGATGGGCACAGCAACGGCCACTCACGTCATAAAGCTGCGAGAACCGAAGGCTGCAGAAGCGAAATCCCTGTTTTTGCGAACTCCATTCCAGGATCTGTTCGGCCAGCTGCTTGGTGAGGCCGTAGGATGTCAGGGGTGCTGCATCTAGTGTCGCATCCGAAGAAAGCGATCCGGCATAGATAACGGCCTCTGTCTGCAGACGCTTGGCAAGTTCTGCGACGTTCAGTGCGCTTGCGGTGTTCGCGGAAAAGTTCTGCTGTATCCCCGACGGGCTATCGTCGGCGAAGCTTGCGGCACAATGGAAAAGCACGTCCGCGGTGAGGCCATCCGGAACCTTTGCCGCGCCGCCTGCCATGTCGAGGAAGATGTCATCGGTTTCCGCCCTGCCGACACTGATGGTCTCGACACCCATGTTCCGCAGGCGCGCGACGAGCTGGCTCCCCAACATCGAGCGCGTGCCGATAATGGCGGCAGTCCTCATGCCAGTTCTGCTTCCATCAGCAGGCCGACGCAAAGATCGGGGAATTCGATACCGACCTTGAGCATGGCATGCAGATTGGCTTCGAAATCAGGCAGCGTCTGCAACACCGGCAGTGGCAATGGCTTCAGGTAGATGCCTTCCTCGTGCACGACCCGGAAGCCATGGTTTTCGAGTTCGGCACGGAACGTGTCCCGGCAATATTGGCGCTTGTGGCCAAGTGCCAGATCGTTGGCGTTCAGGCTGTAGATATCGTCGATCTTGCCGAGCTCCACGCCCAGTCTCCTGTTCAGGGACTTCGCGTTCGGCACTGCGGCATAGAGACGGCCATTGGGTTTCAGGAAGCGCCGGAACCGGTCGAGCACGAGGCCCGGATCGTCGACGTGCTCGAGAACGAAACCCATGATGATGACGTCGAAGCGCTCTTCCGTTTCGAAGTCTTCGAAGTAGGAGAAGACGATCTCACCGGAAAAGTCCGGGCTGTTCTTCTTGAATAGATCGATGACGAACTGCGAACCTTCCACGATCACGTGCCGGTCGCAGACCTTGTTGAACAGGTGCGGGGTGTAGCCGTGGCCGATACCAAGATCGAGCAGCGATTGGCATTTGCCAAAGCGCTCGACCATGCGCTGCGGATACCAATTGAGAATGAGATTGTTCTCGATCGATGTGACTGCGTTTGGAAGATATTCCGACGCGACGTTGTCCAGGTTCTCGGATTTCACTGGGTAAACTCCCTCCAATCGACAGTTCCGGAATGTACGACTTCTGCGCCCTTGGTACCGCAATTGGCGACGAGGTCCAATGCGGTCACGTAAGGAGTGAACTCTCCATGCAGCTGCGGATAGGGTGTGCGTTCGTAGTTCATGTACTGAACGGAAATTCCGTTCTGGTTGAAGAGGCCGTGATCGAGATAGTTCCGCGCACCATGGCCGGTGATATAGGCCGTCCCTTCGAGATGGGCGGTGATGTCGTATACTCTCTCGCTGCTCGCACCGCCAATGGTGAGAGCGTCCGAGGAGACGAACTTCGGCCTATCCAGATTGAAGTAGGCGGCAAGTGCGAGCATGGAATTGCGGGCCACATCCGCAATCGTCGATGCATCCTTGGCGAACACGCCGTCGACCAGTTCCAGCATGTCCTTGGCGAAGGGCGCTTTGATATAGGCTTGTCGCAAGATATCGCGGTGGCGGCTGCGCCAATCCGTGCGATTGTCGATCAGTACCTCATCGATCCGTTGCCCCAGGCGAAGGTCCTTCAAGGGCACGGTCAGCCAGCGGATGCCGCTCTGAGTCTTGATCTGCACGCGGTTTGTGAAGCTGCCACGCGAGAACTGCACATCGTCGTAGTGGACGAACACGTCCGCCAGTTTGATCTGCTCCAGCATTCCAACCCAAGGAAAGTACATGGATTGGGAGATGACAATGTTCCGAGCCATCCGGTACTCGCCTGCGGTGCCTGTATTCGCGATCGAGAGTTGGCAGTAGCACGAACGAAGGCCCGCGCCACCCTGCTTGCGACCCTATTTGTCGATGCAGCGCAGATAACCGCGCGGCGAGCTCGAGAGCACAAGTTTGCCGTTCAGTGCCTCATCGGTCTCGAAGCGGCTTGTCTCTTCCATGTAGGCCTTGAGTGCTGCGTAGGGTTCGTCGCCGGCGCGCCAGATCTTCGAGCGCTTGGTGGGGGTCTGCGATGCCTCGGCCCAGCCGAGGACCGTATCTGCCACCACCATGTACTGGCCTTCGGTCACCAGCGGGCCATAGGTGCGCAGTTCGTCCAGCACGTGGTCGCGGCTGTGGTCGCTGTCGAGGACGACCATGACAGATGCACCTTCCGGGATCTCGGCCTTCACCTTTGCCAGCGTCTCGGCCGTGGTCGACGGACCTTCGATCAGCGTGATGCGCGAAGACATCGGGTGCTTTTCGATCGAGTCGCGATTGTGGGCGCGGATGTCGATGTCGACACCGATGACCTTGCCCTTGCCGATCAGTTGCAGCATCGCGGCCATGAAGATCACCGAGCCGCCGCGGGCAACGCCGGTTTCGATGATGATGTCAGGCTTGGTGTTCCAGATGACTTCCTGCGTCGCCATGACGTCGGCCGGCATCTGGATGATCGGCACGCCCATGAACGACCAGAGGTAGGAATAGTCGTATTTGTCGAGCGCGACCAACGTATCGAGCGACTGGCGAAATGCGTCGTCGTCCTTGCCGAGCGCGAGCGACATTTCCTTTTTGTGAGCCTCGAACGCGAGACGATCGTCTGCTGCTGCCATGACTGCCGATACCCTTTTTCGATACAACCCACCGATACGCCGGAGGCCGCGATTCGCGATCTGGCGGCTTCGTCGATTCGTACGCTTTCCTGTGAACGCTTTCATGTCGACAATTGCAAATACGGTCAAGGCTGGTTTCTTAAGGGGTAGGAGTGAGGGCGCCCCGCCTGCTCGTGGAAGGTTCAATGTCGCGCTTTAACCGCATTTTTACACCCCTTGCGGGTCTTCTGGTCGTCGAGCGTCAGCGCTTTGGCGACGATCGCGGATTCTTTTCGCGTTTCTTCTGCCGTGAAGAACTCGCCGATTTCGGTGCGGGCGGCTCGATCGCGCAGATCAATCACACCTTGACGCGAAAGGCTGGCACGGTTCGCGGCATGCATTTCCAGCGCGCGCCGCACGACGAGACGAAATTCGTGTCCTGTCTTTCGGGCACGATCTTCGATGTTGCCGTCGACATGCGACCGGACTCTCCAACCTATCTTCAATGGCATGGCGAGGTGCTGAGCGCTGAAAACGGGAGGTCGATGATGATCCCTGGCGGCTTTGCGCATGGGTTCCAGACACTTTCCGCCGACTGCGAGCTGATCTACCTGCACGACAAGCCCTATGCGCCCGGAGCCGAAGGCGGGCTCAACGCCCTGGATCCAAAGCTTGCGATCGCCTGGCCGTTGCCGGTCGCGCAGATGTCGGCGCGCGATGAGGCTTTCCCGATGCTGGAGGACGCGCCTTGATCCTCGGCGCGTCCATCGTTGACTTCATCGTGGATGGGAGGACAATGAATTTTCCGCGCCACCACGAGAGAGAAGGGGTGTCGACGATGACGATCGCCAGAAAACTTCAGGACTATATCGATGGCACGGGTGTCGCCTACGACACCGTCGACCATCACCGCACGGCCACCACCAGCCAGACTGCGAGAGCGGCGCATGTGCCCGGCAGCAGGCTTGCCAAGTCCGTGGTCGTTCATCACGAGATGGGCTACGTGCTTGCCGTTGTGCCAAGCACGCACCGGGTCGAACTTTCCACCCTGCAGGACGTGATGGACCGGCGCCTCGGCCTCGCTTCGGAAGAGGAAGTCTGCAACCTCTTCGCCGATTGCGATATCGGCGCAGTGCCGCCCGTCGGCTCGGCCTATGACGTGCCGGTGCTGCTCGACGAAAGCCTGGGTGACGTAAACGACGTCTACTTCGAGGGCGGCGACCACAGGACGCTGGTGCACATGAGCGGATCGAGCTTTCGCAACCTGATGAAGGATGCACAGGTCGCCCGCTTCAGCCACCCGGCTTGAGGGCCGAGCTATCGCGGTTCCCCGCTGGCAGCGGACGCAATGCGCAAGGACCTGGGCGGGAACCAACCAGCGGTCGAACATCGTGAGTTCGATGTGGGCAGCGGGCACTTGCCAAAGTGCCGGCTTGGCGTCACCATCTTCGACGGACACCTTTATCTACTGGGTTGGGGGATCGATGGTGCGCATACGCTCTACGAATATGTCCAGGTCTCTGGCTGTACTGCTGGTTGCGGCCGGTGCTCAAGCTTTCGGGTCTGCCGCACGCGCGGAAGACAATCTGTTCGATCGGTTTCCGTTCGCTGTCGCCTGCGAATACAAAGGCACGCAGCACGCCTTCTATCTGTCGAAGGTAACGGCCGACGGCACGGCGACCTACCTGGCATCGGACAACTTTGCCGGCACGATCACCTTGAGCGGCCAGGCAAAGGCGACCGGCGCCGAGGAGGTTGGAAGCTGCCTCGGCAAGACGCTCGAAGAACTCCGGGAATCGGGTCAGGCGCGGGACATCAGGGCCAATTAGTCCGCTTGGACCACCGAGCCGGGATGCAGGCGACGCGAGCGGCAACGCTGCCTCAGCCTTGAGAGGTTGCGAGGGTGCAAATGAACTGCACCCATGCTGTGAAGTTAGACAATAACGATGTGCCATCATTGCGAATGCGCAGAATTGCCGACCTATTCTGGCGTTTTCGCAGACGTGGCATGTCGTTGTTGCTTACGGGAAAAGTGCTGCGTTCTCAGATCCTGTCGGCTAGACCTCAGGTGAATAGAGATCGTCTGAAAGCTGACAGCCATCGGCAAAACTCTCTTTGCCAGGCAGTCACGGAAAGAATCGTCTCCCGAGAATTTTCTGTTGTGGCAAATGGAAAATCTGATTTACTGCGATCTCGCTGCTTGGCTTTCGGGGGATGTTGCCGATGGAGTGGACCCGCAGGAATATTATGCTTGGTGGTTTGGCGCTACTTGGCGCCGACGCGGTTCAGAGGCCGGCATTCGCCGCGGCGAGTTCCTATTTTTCCGGTCCCGCCATCGATAACGGCGTGACCTATCGCAGCACCAATTTTGCCAAGATCGACCCGAAATGGCGGCGTCAGGTCGTCAAATATTTCAGCAGCGAGCCGATCGGCACCGTTGTCGTCGATACCCGACACCACTTTCTCTACCTGATCATGGAGAACAAGACGGCCATCCGTTATGGGGTTGGCGTCGGGAAGGAAGGCTTCAAGTGGTACGGCCGCGCTACGATCGACCGTAAATCTCTCTGGCCGCGCTGGACGCCGCCGCCGGAGATGCGCGAGCGCCACCCCGATCTGCCCGAATTCGTCGATGGCGGGTCGCCGAAGAACCCGCTTGGTCCACGCGCCATGTACCTGCTTCGCGACGGCGTCGATACCGGCTACCGTTTCCACGGTACGCTTGAGCCGGGCAGCATCGGCAAGGATGCCTCCAGCGGCTGCATCCGCATGTTCAACGAAGATGCGATCGATCTTTACCAGCGCTGCCCGATCGGCACCGCCGTTCAGGTCCTGCCGCACATTGCCGACAAGGCCCCCGAGGTCAGCCAAGCAACTCCGGTCGCAACCCCGGTCGAATGAGGAATATCACCTTGAAGCCTGCTATGACCGGACTGACGAGGCTGCTTTCCGCTGCCGCCGTTCTGCTGACGCTGACCGCCTGCAACACCACCGAGATCGCCGCCGTCGAAGAGCCGGCCGCGGTGCCGATGACCGGAAAAACCGACGATCCGGCGCCGGGCTTCGAGACTGTCTCGGCCGGCACCGAAGAGGATTTCATCCTCAATGTCGGCCGGCGAACCTATTTCACGCAAGATTCGGCCGCGCTCGATCCTGTCGCCAAGGCTACGTTGGACAAGCAGGCGATCTGGCTCAACAGCAACCCGCGCTGGCTGGTCAAGCTGCAGGGCTTCTCCGACGACAGCGGTTCCGCCTCGAAGATGGAAACGCTGTCGCAGAAGCGGGCTGATGCGGCGATGGCCTATCTTGCCTCGAAGGGCGTGGACCCCAATCGCATGTGGGCCAAGGGCTACGGCAACGACCGCGAAGTTCGCGACTGCACCGAGCGTTCCTGCAAGGTGCAGAACCGCCGTGTCGTCTCCAATCTGCGCACGGAGCGCGACACGCTCTGATCGCGCGCCGCCTCGGCGTCTCTCCGCGAGCCGAAATCGGTCCCTTCGCGTTCATGGCAAGGGCTTCAGGAACAGGTGGGCCGTTCGCTATGAACGGCAGTAGCCTGTGACCAGGCCACCATCCATTGCCCGTCTTCATACTTGTCCGTGTGCCAGTAGGCACTGAGCGGTACCCCGCCGAAGATCACTTCAAGCTGTGCGCGACAACGGATCACGGCGCAGTCTCCATGCAGCCGCACAGCGATGGTTTCGGGCTCAGAATGCCGGTAGTTGATATGTCCGACTGCGATCGCGCCCCGACGTAGCGCTGGAAGACGGAACACGGCTGTTCATGCGCACCCTGAGGGCGCTACAGCCACTCCCCGAAGTGCCGTCCAAACTCTTGGAAATATGGGCGCGTCATTCGACGGCGCCCGCTTGCCTCACCCAGTACCTGTCAAAAATCGAACGGAACGGCAGGCAGACTTTATCCGGCCGATCGCTGCACACCGTCGGCGGCCTCGCGGATCACCTCGTAGACCCGGCGGGGTTGAGACAACATCGGGACGTGGCTGGAGGCCAGTTCCGTCACCTTTGCATTCATGCGCTTCGCGAGGAAGCGTTGAAGGTCGGGCTGGACTGTCCGGTCCTCGCTACCGACGATGTAGTATGTCGGCTTTGTTTTCCACGCCGCACCCGGAACGGGTTGATCGAACAGGTCCGCCAGCGGCCCCATTTGCGTGGCCCATACGAGCTTCTGCTCCGCTTCGGGCAGATCGCCTGCGAATTCCGGGATCCCCGAAGGACGAAGAAACAGCCGGCCGTCTACCACCTCGATATGCTGGAAGACGGGGGTTTGGGGGAATTTCGCCTGGTCGGCCGCCGACGTTTCGCCGTTCTCCGGCGCCAGCGCACAGATATAGACGAGCGCCTTGACACGATCATCGGTGCCCGAAGCGGTGATGACGGTCCCTCCATAGGAATGTCCGACCAGAACGACCGGACCGTGCACGCGGCCCAGCGACGTGCGAACCGCCGCGGCGTCGTCGGCGACGGTATTCAAGTGGTTTTGCGTCGCGATCACTTCGTAGCCGTCGGCAACCAGCAGTTCGATGACCTTGCTGAAACAGGATCCGTCGGCCCAAAGGCCATGTGCGAAGACAATGCTGGGTTTGTTGGGCATGCCACACCTCCAGGGGAAGTTACTTTCCCGAACGATATCCGTATATTCGGTCGGCGGGTCAGGAAAGGGCGGACGAACTTCCTGTTGGAAGGTCGGTCGGCGAGTTTAAGCCGCTGCGGGGGTTTTTCAAACTTGCTATTTCGGGCGAAGCGCGTCTTTCGCCTGCGGCGCGTCCGACAGCGCTGCGCGTCTTATTGGGCGCACAAAGGTCGCTGTAGCAATCACGTAGTTGATCGCAGCAGAAATGGCGCACCCGACAGGATTCGAACCTGTGACCTTTGGAATCGGAATCCAACACTCTATCCAGCTGAGCTACGGGTGCATCCGTTGGCGGCAAGGCCGCCGAAGCAGGCTGTGAAGCGGTTCATAGCTTAGCTTTGGCGCCGCATCAATGGTGAAATGGCGGAGTTCGCAGGGGAATTTGCAGTTGTTGCCGAAAATGCAACCGCTCGCCCGGCCTTTGCCGTTTCGTGGAAAGCGCTCGGCGGCGGGCGGTTGAGGCGCGCCGCCGAGTGCAGGTTCAGGCGACCTGCATGGCGCCGGGGCCGGGGATCGCCTTCGGCGGTACCTTGCCCATGATGATCATGCCGAGCACCTCGTCCTTGGTCACGTCCTCGGTGCGGGCCTGGCCGACGACCTGGCCGTTCTTCATGACAGACACGCGGTCGGCGAGGTCGAAGACGTCGTGGATGTCGTGGCTGATCAGGAAGATGCCGATGCCTTCGCGCTTCAGCTGCTTGATGAGGTCGCCGACCTGGGCGGTTTCCTGCGGGCCGAGCGCTGCCGTCGGCTCGTCCATGATCAGGATGCGGGCGTCGAAGAGGATCGCGCGTGCGATGGCCACCGACTGTCGCTGGCCGCCCGAAAGCGCCTTCACCGGCTCCTTGAAGCGCTGGAAGTTGGGGTTGAGTCGCCCCATGACTTCGCGGGCCTTTGCCTCCATCGCCACATCGTCGAGCGTGCCCCAGGGGGTCCTGAGCTCACGGCCGAGATAGAGGTTGGCGGCGGCGTCGACATTGTCGGCGACGGCGAGCGTCTGGTAGATCGTCTCGATGCCGTATTTTTTGGCATCGCGCGGGTTGTTGATGTCGGCGGCCTCGCCATTGATCAGGATTTCGCCGGCATCGCGCTTGTAGGCGCCGGAAAGGATCTTGATCAGGGTCGATTTGCCGGCGCCGTTGTGCCCGAGCAGTGCCACGACTTCGCCGGGGTAGAGATCGACGGAGGCGTTGTCCACGGCATGGATGCCGCCGAAGGAGATGGAAATGTTCTTCATTTCCACGAGCGGAGTGCGTTGGTCTTTCATGGATCGTACTCCTTACTTGGCGCGGGCGCGGTAGACGGTGTCGAGCCAGACGGCGACGACGAGAACCACGCCGACGACGATGCGCTGGAACGGACTGTCGATCCCGAGCAGCACCATGCCCGACTGTAGAGATTGCATGACGAGCGCGCCGATCATGGCGCCGGCGATCGTGCCGACACCGCCTGCAAGCGACGTGCCGCCGATGACCGCGGCGGCGATCGTGTAGAGTTCGTCGAGTTCCCCTTGCGCATTGGTCGCCGCGTTGAGGCGGGCGGTCGAGATTGCCGCGGCGATGGCGCACAGAATGCCCATCAGCGTGAAGATCTTGACGGTGACCCAGCGCGTCTTGATGCCGGCAA
>NZ_JAEPRP010000195.1:9411-13387 GCF_016652895.1 Ensifer sp. SSB1 | reverse complement strand
CAAAACTGAACCGCACCCAAGGAAAAGCCGCCAGTTCAAGGCGTTTTGCCCCTTGTGTTCTTTCATTGGAGACACAGATGGCCAAGGCGATCCATTCGATGATCCGCGTTCTCGACGAGAAGAAGTCGGTCGACTTCTATCGCCTGGCCTTTGGGCTCAAGGTCGCCGAAAGGCTGGATTTCGAGACCTTCACGTTGATCTATCTCAGCAACGAGGAAAGCAAATTCGAGCTCGAGCTGACGATCAACAAGGATCGGAGCGAGCCCTATGCGCTCGGTGACGGCTATGGCCATCTGGCGCTTTCGGTCGACGATCTCGACGCCGAGCATCAGCGCGTAACAGATGCGGGCCTCAGCCCTGGCAAGATCGTTGCCTTCAATCGCGATGGCGCCTTGCTTGCCCGTTTCTTCTTCCTGGTCGATCCTGACGGCTACAAGATCGAAGTCCTCCAGCGCCACGGTCGCTACAAGTGATATCCGACTGACGACAACGATCAACCAAAACAATACCGGATATCGCGCCTATCTATTTCGCTTATAGGCCATCGCAACATAGTCTTCTCCAGAAGCATCAAGAATGATGCAAACAAGGGGAACGCGAATGAAGAAGCAGATTGCAGCAGCCGTGCTGGCCATTATGGCCGCAACCGCCTCAACGGCTCAGGCAGCGGAAAAAATCAAGATCGGCACGGAGGGCGCCTATCCTCCCTTCAACTTCATCGATCCTGCCGGCAAGATCGGCGGCTTCGACGTGGATATCGGGCTTGCGCTCTGCGAGCGCATGAAGGTCGAGTGCGAGGTGGTTGCTCAGGACTGGGACGGCATCATTCCCGGTCTTCTTGCCAAAAAATATGACCTGATCATCGCCTCGATGTTCATCACCGAGGAACGCAAGAAGCAGGTCGCCTTCACCAATCCCTATTACCTCGCTGCCATGACGCATGCGGCGCCAAAGGGCTCCGGCATCACCGAATTCACCAATGAGGCCCTCAAGGGCAAGGTGATAGGGGCGCAATCCGGCACCACCCAGGCCGAATACATCACCGCCACCTACCCAGATGCGGAGATCAAGCTCTATCCGACCCAGGACGAGGCCAACCTCGATATGGTCAACGGCCGGCTTGATCTGCAGGTTGGCGACATGCTGCCGCTGCTCGACTGGGTGACGAAGAACGATGATGGCAAGAATTGCTGCGAACTCATCGGCGAGCCGATTACCGACAAGAAGTTTGTCGGCGAAGGTGTCGGTATCGCCGTCCGCCAGGAAGACAACGATTTCCGCGAGAAACTCAACAAGGCGCTCGACGAGATCCGTGCCGATGGCACCTACAAGAAGATCAACGACAAGTATTTCTCGATCGACGTCTACACGATGAAGTGAGGCGCTCAGCACTCTCCTTAAGAGGTCCGGCCGCGCCCGTCATGGGCGCGGTCGGCTATTCTCAATCGTTTCTTGCTGCGCGCTGCCGCGCGACGATGGCCTCCGAATTCGGGATCGTTGATGAGCGACGCCAAGGCCCAATAGCCTTCGAGCCATTCGGCCTCGCCCTCCCAGCCGCCATCGACGAGCCGTCTAAGATTTTCGAGCGAGCGCTGGCGTTCACCGGCCAGAGCCCAGACACCAGTTGCCTGAAACCGATACCAGGCGATGTGCTCGCTCACCGCTCCAGATGAACACCCAACGCCTGGCTCCAAGCGCCCCGGCCGTTCATGCCAACGGCGCTGGCATGCCTGATCCGAGGTTGGCGGATAGGAGGACAGGCGCTAAACCTCCTTCGTGAAGATTTGAGATGGCTTCGATCAGGAAACAACGGGCATCAGGGGGCCGGCATGTTCGATCTCAGCGGAAAGACGGCGCTGGTCACAGGCGGGGGCCGCGGGCTTGGCCTTGAAATGGCGAAGGCCCTGGCGACAGCCGGCGCTGCGGTGGCGATCAATGGCCGCAACCGCGAGACGCTTGAGGCTGTGCGTCGGCAGCTCGCCGAAGATGGCATCGCGCTGGAAATCGCACCGGGCGATGTGGCGACGGATGCCGCACAGATTGTCGATGCGGCAGCGGCGGGTACCGGGCAGCTCGATATCCTGATCCATGCCGTCGGCGAGCGCGACCGGCGCGGCACCGATTCCATGGATACTGTCTCCTTTGCGGCGCTGATCAACGCGGATCTGACGGCTGCCTACGGGATGGCGAAGGCCGCACTTGCTTACCTGCGCCGCTCGGCTTCCGGGAGGCTGATCTTCGTCACTTCCATAGCCGCCTTTGCTGCACGTGCTGGGGACCCGGCCTATACCGCGGCGAAAGGTGGCCTCGACGCCCTCACGCGCTCGTTTGGGGTCGAGCTCGGCTCAGACACACTTACGGTCAACGCGATCGCGCCCGGCTGGTTCGCGACGGAAACCAACGCCGCGCTTGCCGCCGATCCGACGCTCCAGGCTTTCGTCGACGTTCGCATTCCCCTGAAGCGCTGGGGCCGACCGGAAGAGATCGCGCCGGCAGCGGTGTTCCTGGCTTCGCCCGCCGCAAGCTTCGTCAACGGCATAACACTGACCGTTGATGGCGGCATGACGGTGCAGATGTAACCGCCACCGATCTCGGACAGCGTCACAGCCTCTCGTACGACAATTCTTCGGCGAGAAGCGTCGCGAGACTGCAGGCGGCCTTTTCCGCTTTCGGCTTGAGCCGCAGGCTGAACTCAGCGTTCGGCAGCGCCGGCAGAGAGAGAGCCTGGGGCGCGACCGCGACCCCCTCGCCTACAAATCGCGCAGTCCGCGCCGTGATCGCGATGCCGCTGCGGACTGCCGCACGCAATCCGGAAAGGCTCGGACTGGTCGCCGCGATGCGATGGGCGATACCGGCCTGATCGAGCGCACGGGTGGCCGCCGAGCGAAACCCGCATGGCGGGTCCAGTACCGCGATCGGCAACTCGCTACTGGGGGGAACCGGATCGGTGGATGCGGACAACCACAACATCGGCTCGGTCAGCATCGCAATCTCGTCCGGTTGCACACCCTCGCGCATGACGATCAGGACATCGATCGCCCCTTGATCGTAATTGGTCGTCAGTTCCCGCGAACGACCGACCCGGAGATCGAGCCGCACGCGCGGATGGGTTCGGGCAAAGACGCGCAGGAGATCAGGCAAGTTGCTGTCGGCGAAGTCCTGGGTACAGCCAAGAGCCAGACGTCCATCGGCCTTTGCACCCTTGAGGCTCAGCCACGCATCGCGATGGACTTCGAGGATCCGTTGCGCGTGAACGAGCAGTTCCTCTCCGGCCGGCGTCAGGACACGCCCTCTGCCTGATTGAGCCAGAAGCGGCTCTCCCACCATTGCCTCCAATCGCTGCATCTGCGCGGTAACCGCAGAAGCGGTGCGGCCCACCGCGGCAGCCGCGTGAGCGAGCGAGCCGCCTTCGGCAAAGGCGAGGAACGTTCGGAGCAGGTCAGGATCGAAGGCTTGCATAGCTTCAAGATAATCGAATTATAAATACCAAACAATTCGATTTTTCTTCACTGAAGGCGATGGCAGATTGAGCTCCACAGCGCATCACAATCCTCAAAAGGAGCCTTCAATGCCTATCATCAACGTCACCGTCAGCGGCAAGGCCGACGCAACCCTCTCCTCCCGGATCGCAGCGGCGGTCAGCGAACTGACTGCCACCCACCTGCGCAAGGACCCGACGATTACCGCAATCGTCGTGTCCTACATCGATCCGACCCACTGGTTCGCCGGCGGCAAATCACTGGCCGAACAGGACCTGAACAGCTTCTGGCTGGACATCAAGGTCGTAGACGGGACAAACACCAAGCCGGAAATGGCCGCCTATCTGGAAGCGGTATACGGTCGCTTCGAGCAACTGCTCGGCAGGCTGCACTCGGAGAGCTACATCCTCGTTCACGAGGTTCCTGCCGCCGCCTACGGCTATGGTGGCAAGACCCAGGAGTTTCGCTACATCAGCGGCAAGCTCAAGGCCGCGGTA